>JBDTWZ010000092.1:0-12367 GCA_040006435.1 Acidobacteriota bacterium | reverse complement strand
GAACCGGGAGCCGTGGCGAACGGGTCGCCGCTGGTAAGTTCTGGATCTGCGGGTGCCTCGGTCGCTGCCGCTCCCGGTTCTGACACTTCTCCGTTAGAATATCCTCAATGCATCGCGACCTGCGCTCGTTCGTTCAAACCCTAAGGAAAGAAAATGAGATCGTCGAGATATCGGCAGAGGTTGATCCGTATCTCGAGATCGCTGAGATCCACCGGCGTGTAATCGACGAACAGGGAAAGGCTCTTCTCTTCACGAACGTGAAGGGCTCGCGGTTCCCGGTCGTGACGAATATGTTTGGTACGGTCACGCGGATCGAATTGGCGTTTGGTAGAAAGCCGCAGGAATTCGTGAACCGCGCCGTTGAGATGGTCGAGGAACTCATCCCACCGAAACCTAAGTCACTGTGGAAGTTTCGGGACATGGGGTTTGCAGCTTTAAGGCTCGGCACGAAAAACATAAGACATGCCCCGGTACTAGAAGCTCGCCAATCGCAAGTTGATCTCGAAGCGATCCCTTTTCTTCAGCTCTGGCACGAAGACGGCGGACATTTCAACACCCTGCCGCTGGTCTACACCGAAAGCCCGATTACCGGGAAACACAATCTCGGGATCTATCGGATGCAGCGCTATGACGCGACGACTACTGGCATGCACTGGCAGATCGGCAAGGGCGGTGGCTTTCATTATCACGAAGCTGAACAGGGAAACGAGTCGCTGCCGGTCACGGTTTTTCTAGGCGGTCCGCCGGCATTGATCATCTCCGCGATCGCGCCCCTTCCCGAAGACGTACCCGAATTGATGCTCGCGTCGCTTCTCGCTGGTGAAAAGATCCGGACCACCGCAAATCCCGTCGCCGGCGGGCATCGCTTACTTGCTGATTGCGAATTTGCTCTCGCTGGCCACGTGCCGCCGCATGATCGAAAACCCGAAGGCCCGTTCGGCGATCATTACGGATATTATTCGCTGACCCACGACTATCCGGTATTTCACGCCGACGCTGTCTTTCATCGGAAAGACGCGATCTATCCCGCGACGGTCGTCGGCAAGCCTCGTCAGGAAGATTTTTTTATCGGCGATTATCTGCAGGAATTACTGTCACCCCTGTTCCCGATTGTGATGCCGGCGGTGCGAGATCTTTGGAGCTACGGCGAGACGGGCTTCCATTCACTCGCGGCCGCGGTGGTAAATGATCGTTACGCTCGTGAAGCTCTTTCGGCCGGATTTCGAATTCTCGGCGAAGGGCAATTGACGCTCACTAAGTTTCTGCTTCTGACCGATACGCCGCAAGACCTCCGGGATTTCCGCTCGCTGTTTGAGTACATCCTTGCGCGTGTCGAATGGGACCGGGATCTTTTTATCTTCAGCCAGACTGCTTTCGATACTCTCGATTACGCAAGTGGCAAGATTAACCACGGCAGCAAAGCGATCCTTATGGGGCTCGGCGAGGCGAAAAGAGAGTTGGCGTTCGAGTTTCGCGGAACACTCCCGAGTGGTATCGGCCGTGCCGAAGTTTTTTGCGGAGGCTGCGTGGTGGTCGAAGGACCATCGTACACGGATGAAAAAGACGTCGGAGATCGTCTGGCGAAGAGCGGTGCGTTCGATGGTTGGCAAGTCGTCGTCATTCACGACAACGCCGATGTCGCGAAATCCACTGACAAGTTTCTTTGGGCGACATGGACTCGCTTCAATCCCGCGACGGATATTTTCGCAAAGAATGTGCCGCTGAAACACAATCAGGTTAGCTACGACGCGCCCATCGTGATCGATGCTCGAATGAAGCCGTGGTATCCAAAAGAAGTCGAGCCTCAGCCTGAAGTAGTTGCACTAGTTGATCGGCGATGGAGAGAGTATTTCGGCACGTCCTGACGGGCTTGCCCCCGCTGCAGAAAAGATCAATGAGTCTTCGTCGTAAAACTCGGCTCTTGAGTATCGCTCTAATTCTCATGAGCCTTTTGGTTCTCTGTCTTGCCTACGCGTACTTCATCGAGCCGAACAGGCTCGTTGTAACCGAACAAGAAATCAAAATTAAGGGTTGGGATCCGGCATTCGATGGGCTGAAGATCGCGATGATATCGGATATTCACGGCGGATCGAACGGTGCGTCAGCCGAGAATATTCGCCGCGTCGTTGATACGACAAACGCTCAGAATCCGGATCTAGTCGTCCTTCTCGGCGATTATGTTTCGCAGGGTACAACGCGCCAGCCGACCCATCAACGCCCGCTCCTCATGCCGATGAGGGAAGTTGCCGACAATCTTGCCGGTCTCCGGGCAAGATTTGGCGTTTTTGCCGTACTTGGAAATCATGACGGGTCGTACGGTGACGCCGAAGTCACCGCGGAGCTGACGCGCGTCGGCTACCGCGTGCTTCAGAACGAGATCGTTTTTATTCGGCAGAACGGCGTCGCCTTACGTCTTTTCGGAATGAAGGACCATCTGAGACTCGCATCGTGGGATACGTTTGACGAAATGGTTCGATCGGTGGTCGCGGCTAACCCAAAAGACGGACATATAATCGTGCTCGAGCACAGCCCGGATATTCTTTATATTTTGAACTATTGGAAGAATCTCAACCCGGACCTAAAACTTATGCTCGCGGGGCACACGCACGGCGGACAGGTATGGCTGCCGATCCTCGGGACACCGTTCGTTCCGTCATCGGTCGGCCAACGATACGCTCGAGGGCATATCAATGAGGAAGGTGTCGATATGTTTGTGACGAGCGGAATCGGTACAAGCATCCTGCCGTTTAGATTTATGGTGCCGCCAGAGGTTGCGGTGGTGACTATCAGAGCGGAACGGTGAAGAAATCAGGGACTAGGGACGAGGGAGGAGGGACAAGTGCCCTTGTCCCTCTTCCCTTGTCCCTTGTCCCTTCTTCTCACTTCTTCTCCCTCAACATTCCTCGTACTTCCTTCAAATCTCCATCGTTTTTCGCCGGCTTCAGACCGAGTATCTTACACATCAGCTCGTAAACGTGAATGTTCTCGAATGGCTCAGCAACGTATCCTTTTTTGAATGCCGGGCCGTGTGCGATAAATGTCGCCCGCATCGACTCGTACTTATTATCGTAGCCATGAGCCCCGCGAATCTTGTCGAAGTCGTCTGAGTTTTTCGTCTTCTCAAAGCGCTCGCGGCTCGTCATCGTCCAGCCTTCGTCGGACGAACAGACAACAGGCGCGATCCGCCGACCTTCGCTGTAATGCAGACGTTTCGGAATATCGGCCTTCCGCCAACAGGTCGCATGTTCAATATGCTTCAACCGTTCGATAACGAGATCCTCTTTTCCTGGCTTGGGAAAAATCTGCCAGATCTCGCCGGTCGTTAAGATCGGGTCCGCGATCGTTTTGTCCTTAATATCGAAGTAGTCGTCCATCACGATTGCGTTTCGCTGATCGCGGGCCGCCATCCCGTGATCGCTTACCACTATGATGTTGACGCGGTTTTCAATTCCGCGAGTGCGAAGGCCTTTCATCAGCCTCTCAATGTATCGATCGGCGTTAAGGGCCGCATACCGGGTTTCTTCGGCATCGGGTCCGAATTCGTGCCCGGCGTCGTCGGTATCGCTAAAATACATTGTGATTATTGTCGGGCGTTGATTCGCCGGAAGGTCGAACCAACCCAAAACCTTGTCGACCCGCATCTCGGGCGGAACCTTACCGTTGTAAGTCCGCCAAAACTTCGGATACTCATCGGCGATCTTTGCTTCTGAGCCTACAAAAAAATACGAGCCGGCTATCTGTCCTTGCTTCTGGGCCGTCGCCCAGATCGGCTCGCCCCACCACCATCGGGAAGCTTGAACCTGATGGCGGTCGTCGATCATGAATGTCTCGCCGAAATCGTACACATTGTTCTCCACGATCCCGTGATGTTCGGGATACAGGCCGGTGGCGATGGTGTAATGATTGGGAAAAGTTTTTGTCGGAAACGACGGGATCATCCATTTCGCCCGTACGCCTTCGCGCGCTAGGTGATTCAGCGTCGGCGGACTGTATTTATCGAGATAATCAAACCGAAAGCCGTCAATCGAGATCAGAATGACGGTAGGTTTTAGGATTGCGGTCCGATGCTGTGAAATCGCAACCGAGGTAAGCGAGAAGTAAAGGCAAGCCGCGATCACGGCCTGCACCCATCGAATTTGAACTTTCATTGCCTGGTGTCCGAGTTAGTCGTAACTTTCCGCCTAATTATATCCAATTCTTCTCCGATCCCTAGCTTTCTATTCTACTTCGCGGCTCACCAATCGTTGACATTGTGGCGGAAAACCGTTATTTTTCAATCACTTTCCGGTTTCAGAAACCTGAGCGTGCGATTATTTTCGAAATCTCGTTTTTCGATAATTCTGGGACCAATTTTTCCATTTGCAGAGGAGGGAACTTATGTCATGGACTACCAATTATAGACGGGGCCGGTCATTCCTGTTTTCGATAACAGCACTTGGCGCGGCAGCCGCCAGCTTGTGGTACGGGGCAACATTCAGTAACACAAGTGCGAATAACACAATGATCATGCAGTCGACTGCAAGTCGTGGACTTGTAGCCAGCCCCGCGGCAACTTTTGCGGGCGCCAATGTGGGAGCGATCCCCGATGCTCCAAGCGGCAACTGTTGGGGAGCCTTCGTTCCGCTCCAGCGAAATGTGACGTTTGACGTGTCCGGCGTGTCGGGTCCTCCATCGAATGTCGAAGTGAATACGACCTTCAGCCCAATTCACTCGTGGGTCGGCGACGTGCGGGCAACACTGATAGCTCCGAACGGGGCATCGCACGTCGTCTTTGCCCGCACCGGAGCGACGACTTCGGGGGCTTCGGGTGACAGTTCGGATCTGGCGGGGCCGTATAGTTTCAGGGATTCGGCAGTCGGCGTGAATTGGTGGACCGAGGCGTTCAACCGGTTATCGACCGAAGCGTTGACGGCGGGCAATTACCGGACGACCGCAGCTGGCGGAGGTGGAACCGATCCGGCACCGGTAACGAATATGACGGCGGCGTTTGCGGGTGTCGCAAATCCGACCGGCACGTGGACGTTGCGATTGGAAGACGGCTGTGCTGGAGATAGCGGCAGCATCAGTGCGGCGACGTTGAATATTACGGGACCGGCCGTAGCGGTCGAAGCTAATGTTGATTTTGACGGCGATGGCAAATCCGACTACACGATCGCGCGTGATGTTACGATGCCTTTAGGGCCAGAGGGCTCTTTCTTTAGAGCCGAATCCGTAAGAGAAAAACTGCGAATCCAGGCTGAAATGCTGAAGTCGGAAGAGTTGGGAGTCCCCGGTGGAACAATCGGCTGGTACATTCACAACAGCAATGCGGGAACGGATAGGATTAACGCGTTCGGAGTCGCTGCGACCGACTTCCTCGTGCCGAATGACTATAATGTCAACGGCAGAGACGATATTGCCGTTTGGCGACCGGGCGTTGGGACAGTTGCTGCATTCTATATTTTGAATGGCGGTAACTTTACGGTTCGTGACGAACCCTTCGGGCAGACTGGTGACGACACGGCGATCACCGGCGATTACGACGGCGACGGCATTGCCGATCTCGCATCATACCGCTGTCCCGCGCTAGGTGCGGGCGACGGTCAATGTTACTTCTACTATAAGGGAAGTATGAACAATCCAATGGGCAACATTACATATGTGCCTTGGGGATTCGGCGAAACTTTCGACTTTTTCGTAAATCCGGGCGATTTCGACGGCGACGGAAAATTTGATTTTTGTATTCAAAGAACGGATCCGACTTTTCCGGGAGCCGGACAATTTGTCTTAAAGAGATCCTCCGATGGAGGCGTTGAATATATCAACTGGGGACGAAACAGCGATATCATCGTGCCTGGCGACTATGACGGCGATGGTAAGTACGACTTTTGTGTTTCAAGAACGGAAACTATCAATGCCGTTCCGGGACGTTCCTATTACATTCTCGAACGTGACGGTGGCGGTACTGGAATTTCGCCTATCCGATGGGGACTAGCGGGGGACATCCGTGCACCCGGTGACTACGACGGTGATGGCAAGACCGACATAGCCATCTGGCGACCGAATGCCGATCCAAACAACAACTATTTCTATGTTCGGCGTTCGAGTGACGGTGCTCTTCAAACCTATGAATGGGGACAACAAGGAGACTTTCCGGTCTCAGCCTGGATCGTCCACTAAGCGCTGGAATTTCTTTGTCTTTGATTTTGGGCTGAGGGTAAACCTCGGCCCTTTTTTTATATGGGCGCGGTCGGTAATGCGTTAGTGCAATGTGCGGTTATAATAACTCTTCGTTTCGCCCCTAAACCAACTCAAGGAGATCCACCACATGAAACAATCATTCTTGTCCGCTTTCGCATCGCTGGCCATATTGACCGCTCTCAGTCTTGGCTGTAATCAGCTAAAAGGCACGGACGCCGTTCCCCCTAAGGATGCGCCTAAGGATGCTAGCCTGGCGCCTGAGGTTTCGGATAAGCTCGGCGGGGCCTATGGCGTTACGGGCATGAACGAGAACGGTGCCGGTGCGTATCGCGGAACGATGACCGTGACAGAGCGGGGCGATGTTTATCAATTTAGCTGGGACACGGCCGGAAAGAAGTATGACGGCGTGGGCGTCCGCATGGGCGATTCCGTGGGCGTCGCATTCGCGGCCGGCGACAGCGGCGAAGGCTGCGGTGTTGTCCTGTACAAGATCGGTGCCGACGGAACGCTCGATGGAAAAGCCGGCTACTGGGGTAACGACAGCAGCGAAACCGAAAAAGCAACGCGGACAAAGGGCGACGGACTCGAAGCGGAATACGATGTCAGCGGAACAAACACGACAGGTCAAAAGTACGAAGGGAAACTCTCTGTAAGAAAGAGCGGCGCGGGTTATACATTTTCATGGAATGCCGGCTCGACGTTCGAAGGATTTGGTGTCAGACAGGGTGATATGGCCGCCGTAGGATTCGGTGGCAGCAAATGCGGCTTTGTCAGTTACGAGCTAAAGCCCGGCGGTGTTCTTGACGGCAGGTGGGGTGGATACGGCTCGAAATCCGTAGGGACCGAAGTGGCGAAGAAAAAATAGGCTGTAGTTCGAGATGGCGGTCTACGTCGACAATCTACGGGATTACGGTTGGCGACACGGACCGTCATGTCATCTTATCGCCGATTCGGCGGATGAGCTGATCGAATTTGCTGTCGGGATGGGATTACAACGCGAATGGTTCCAGGCGAAGAGCACTCCGCATTTCGACCTTACGGCTGACGGACGGAAGCTCGCCGTCGAACACGGAGCGATCGAGCTCAGTCAGAGAGAACTCGTCGCAAAGATCAGAGAGCTTCGTAAGAGACGCGTGAATTGAACGGCCCTTCGTGTTCTGGATTTGTTTCGTGTTGCTTCGTGTGATTTCGTGGATAGGATCTCGGAAATAAAACCACGAAATCACGCAAAGTAACACGAACAAATCGCGCGATCCTTACGCGACCCTTATTAACGCGGAGGTCGCAGAAGACGCGGAGGCATAAATCTCTCTCTTTGCGTGCTCCGCGATCTCCGCGTTAAAAACCCGCGACAACCACCTCAGACTTTATCGAGTTCGCAATATAACAGCCGTCATGCGCGGCGTGGTGCATCTCGGCGATCTCGTCGCTTGTCGGGATCTTTTCGCCGGACCACTCGATCTTAGGATCAAGCGTGATCTTCGACATCCATTCCTTGCCTTCATCGTTCTTCGTCATCTCACCGACCGCGTTGTCTTCGTACGAATCGATCAGAAATCCTTTCGTCGCCGCGACCCAGAGAAAGGTCAGCATGTGACAGGACGAAGCCGACGCGACGAGCGCCTCTTCTGGATCTACCGCCGCTTCTATCGAGAACGGAACCCGCACCGCGTGCGGCGACGACGAAGCTGGAACTTCGACGCCGCCATCAAACGACCATGTGTGCCCGCGTGTGTAACGGTTCTTTGTGAACGTATCGGGAGAGTCGTTTTTCCAGGAGATCTTTGCCGTGTAAGTAGACATAGATTCAATCTATCGATTAGAAGGTCGAGTATTCGCCCGACATAAAAATCCATTCGATTCTGCTGGAGTTTCTGATAGTCCCGGCAAGTATCGTATTTAGATATACGGTGTCGCCTTTCTTGACATAGGATTGCAGATGTTCGCGAGTTTGATTGCGCAGTATTATCCAATGTTCCTTGTCGTCCTCCTTGAAAAGTCCTTCACTTTGCATCAATTGCGAAGTGCCCGGAGGTGCACCACCTTTATCAAACCATAGATCCCTGAGTTGTCGTCGCCTTCCGACAATCTCACGAATCTCGCCCGTAAACACGACCTTTGCCTTTGCCTTTATCTGGCGCGAATCAAACCAGATATCTCCGCTCTTGCCGGGCGTCTCCTGATTCTGCCCGATGACGTCCGCGAGGCGTATAAGAGCAAAACTTGAGCCCACCGTTTCTACTCTTTCAACCGCGAACAGCCAACGCATTGTATCGGATTCAGGCTCCCCCATCGTTTTCGATGTATCTTTGGACTGCAGCAATTTCGGATTGAACCCTCCGAGGTAAAAGTAATAGATAATAATTTCTTCGCCCGGTCGCAAGTTCTTCTCGATCGCTTGTGCAGATCCCTTTACCACTGGCATCCAGTGCTCGCTCCCCCTTTCAAGAAACAGAAACTCTTCGAGTAACAAGTTGGCGTTACTTGCCGGCATACCACGCGATTCGTTCCAGATCTTTATATAAGACTTACCGTATTGGCTGACCGCTCGCTTCTTACCCGTAAAAGTGACGCGCGTCTTTGACGGAAAGGGTTGTGCCGAAATAACCATATCCGCCTTTGCGGCCACATCATAAAGAGCCTGTTCACCTGCAATGACAGTTGCAAGGTCGCGGAAGGGATACTTATGCCAATCGTCTTGACCGATGACACAACATACAAGCAACAAGAGAAGAGCTATGGCGCAAATGTGTTTATACATATCCGTGTTCAAGGTCTCAATCTGTACAACATCCTTGGAACCGGAATAGTTTCGCGGACGTGTTCAATACCGCACATCAGTCGAGATCTATTTCTTCAGGCTGTAGGATCACAACTTTCCCGTCCTTGGAAACTGCGACAGAGTTGCCGGCTTTCTTGTGCCCCAGAAGCGCTTCGCGGACGGCACGTTGATACGCAGGTGTGATCTCATCCCGATACCTGTCGAACAGGTCTTCTCTATCGTTCGCTATCTTTTTATTTTTTTCCATATCGCCTCGTTGAAAATCGTCTCGCCCTCCGTTTCAGAATATCGAGCAGTTTCTTTGGGTATTTTAGCCGAGGCATCAAAAACCCGCCAGGAATCGGCGACGGGAAGGTAAAGCTCGAAAAGGTTGCGGAGACCACGCTCGTAACGACGCCTGATAGTTATCTCAGGAATGTCATGTCCGCCCGCGCGAACCCGAGCACGGACGCGTTCCACGGCCAAATCGGTGTTCTCCAGCCACAAGAAGATGAGGCTAACTCGGTAGCCGGAGCCTTGAAGTTCCCGCAACCACTTGGAATAAAATCGCGACGCGAGCGTCGTTTCGAACGCAAAGTCTTTCCCAGCCACTGCAAGCTCATGCAAACGTCCAAGCATTACACGCCCGGCGTCAAACGACGCGTCCGCGGGTGCGAAGGCGGCCAATCCCTCTGCAATTGTGTCCGCGTTTACGAATTCGAGTATGCCGAATGTATCTCGCAAGAGTGCAGGAGCAAGGGTTGATTTTCCCGCTCCGTTCGGTCCGGCGATAACGATAACGTTCGGCATTGGAAACAAGGGACGGGCTAACAACAAGGGACGGGCTAACACCTCGTCCTAAATTACGGCCTCAACCTATAAAGCATCCTCGGAAACGGAATTGTCTCTCGCACGTGTTCGATGCCGCACATCCATGCGACGGTGCGTTCGATGCCCATACCGAAGCCGGCGTGCGGAACCGAACCGAATCGGCGAAGGTCGAGATACCATTCGAACGATTCGCGCGGGAGGTTGTGCTTTTCGAGTTGCTCGATCAGGTAATCAAGCGATGCGGCACGCTCTCCGCCGCCGATGATCTCGCCGTAGCCTTCGGGTGCGAGCAGATCGATACCGAGCGCACACTCGGGACGGTCCTTATCGACCTCGAAATAAAAACCCTTGATCGCGGTAGGGAAGTGATGGACGAAAACCGGCTTCCCGAACTGGTTCGAAAGATACGTCTCATCCGGGGCGCCGAAATCGCCGCCCCATTCGAAACGTTGTTGGAACGCCGGCATCTTGCCGGCCTCTCCGTCGGTGCCGGCAGGATGCCGGCGTTCCATATCGTAGCCTTCCTGCAGCATCTTCACCGCGTCGTCGTAATGCAGTCGCGGAAACGGAGCCAAGATAGCCTCGAGCACTGTCGTATCCCGTTCGAGAGTTTTCAATTCTTCCTGACGGTCACGCAGAACGCACTCGACGATAGCGACGATAAGTCCCTCGCCGAGATCCATCATGTCTTCGTACCCCGCATACGCGACTTCGGGCTCAACCATCCAGAACTCAGTCAGGTGACGACGTGTTTTCGACTTCTCCGCGCGGAACGTCGGACCAAATGCATACGACTTGCCGAACGCTGCGGCAGTCGCTTCGTTATAAAGTTGGCCGGACTGCGTCAAGTACGCTTTGTCATCGCCGAAGTAATCAACCTCGAATAGCGTTGTGGTTCCTTCGCATGCAGCAGGCGTAAAGATCGGCGTGTCGGCGAGCGTGAAACCGTTGTCGTCAAAGTAATCGCGGACGGCTTTGATAATGGTGTGACGAACTTTTAATACGGCGTGCTGCTTTTTCGAGCGGATCCACAGATGTCGATTGTCCATCAGGAACTCGGTACCGTGCTCCTTCGGCGTGATGGGATAGTCGTGCACATTCTGCAGAATCTCGATGTCTTTAACGTCAACCTCGACGCCTAACGACGATCGTTCATCTGCCTTTACTGAGCCCGTCACAATGATCGACGATTCCTGTCCGAGCGATTTCGCCTTCTCGAAAACAGCCTCGTCATTACCTTTGAAGACGACGCACTGAACAATTCCCGAACCGTCGCGTAGCTGCAAAAAAACGAGCTTGCCGCTCGAACGAGTGTTATAAAGCCAGCCTTTAAGAGTGACTTCATCTCCAATACGGTTTTTGAGTTGATTAATGTAAGTCTGGTTCATGTTTGAAATAACCGGGGTACTAGAAAGGAAATTTTAACGGAATGGCGCCGTTAGTAAAAATGGGTTCGAATAGTTTCGCCGCGTCTCATTCGTCCCAGTGACGGGCCACTATCTACGCAGCGGGAAGGCCGGTCCCAACTTTGATCATTTCCGCCCGCACGGCCCAAGCGTCCTGTCAAAGAATCAGTTCATGGCGGGACAAGTGCCTCAATCGGCGAGGCATGAGGGCCGATGTAATATCTGTGCGCGTGACATGCAACAATAACTTCGTAGTTGACGCCTGATTTATGACTCCGGCGGCTTGACCCGCTTCAGCAACGCCGTAAATCGCGGGTCGGAGCGCAGCTCGTCAAACCAGGGGTGCACATCAAGTTCAGTAAATCCTATGCTTTGTTCATCGACCCCCTTTCCCAACCAGAAGAAGGCCTCATCTTTATTGCCGAGGCCTATGTAGGGTACGGCAAAGTGGAAACTATTAATATGTTCGCGCGCTCCCTGACGCTTGAGCTCGTCGATCATTTTCAGGGCCTCACGGCGCTGTCCCGCCTTGGCCAGCGCATATGCCAAATGGGACTTGGCATTCGGACTGCCATCACTGACTTCGATGGCTTTCCGAAACGTAGCGGCGGCCTCAGTGTATTGGCCTTTTAGCGTTAGGGCGCCACCGAGATATCCTAACGGTACCCAGAGGGTTGGATCCATCTCGTGGGAGCGCGTAAACATCTCGATGGCTTCGTCCGGGCGGCGGGCGAAGAAATACGCCACCCCCAGACGCATAGTTACAAGGACGGATGAAGGATCCAATTCGTGAGCTTTACTGCATTCGGTTATTCCCTCATCAAAATGTTTTGTCATCGTGAGATTAATACAGAGGCCGACATGTGCATCAGCGTAATCCGGATTCAATTCGATCGCACGACGAAAATGCCCCGCGGCAAGGTGTGCTTCAGCAAGCGAATCATCAAGTTCGAGTGCGCGTTTCGCCGCCGCACTTGCTTTTTGCCAGTCAGGCACAAGATTGTAAAGGTCATACGACGTATAATTCAAAGCCAGACCGGCGTAAGCGAGGGCATAGTTGGGGTCTTTTTCAATAGCCTTATCGAAATAGTCCGCGGCGCGCAGCACATTGTTGCGGCCGCCTTTGTTGCGATGGAACTGGCCTTGAA
Organism: Acidobacteriota bacterium; assembly: GCA_040006435.1. Lineage (GTDB taxonomy): Bacteria > Acidobacteriota > Blastocatellia > Pyrinomonadales > Pyrinomonadaceae > OLB17. The sequence continues at coordinate 41 of JBDTWZ010000092.1, read as the reverse complement.
GATATAGCTGAAGGGCCTCGGGATCGGCCGTATGGGTTTTC
>JBDTWZ010000091.1:0-12653 GCA_040006435.1 Acidobacteriota bacterium | reverse complement strand
AAGTATGATCAGGATCGGCATAATAATCGGCAGCACGCGGCCCGGCCGTAAAGGCGAAGCGGTCGGGCGATGGACATTCGAAGTAGCTTCGAAGCGAAGCGATGCGGAATTTGAGCTGGTAGATCTCGCGGCGCAAAATCTGCCCCTGCTCGATGAGCCGGTTCCTCCGTCAATGGGACAATACACTCATGAGCATACAAAACGATGGGCGGCGAAGATCGACTCATTCGATGCTTTCATATTCGTCACGCCCGAATACAATCACGGAACGTCCGCCGCCCTGAAAAACGCCCTCGATTTTCTGTTCAAAGAGTGGAACAACAAGGCCGCCGGCTTTGTCGGCTACGGCAGCGCGTACGGTGCGCGGGCGGTCGAGAGCCTTCGCCTGGTAATGGGCGAATTGATGATAGCCGACGTTCGAGCTCAGGTAATGCTGTCGTTATTCACCGATTTTGAAAAGCACACGACATTCAAACCGGATGAGCGTCATGAAAAAACACTCAATACGGTAATCGATCAAGTTATCGCTTGGGGAACGGCCCTTAAAGCCGTCAGGACGCAAAACTAAGCACTATTTATCTTTACCTTTTGGATTATTCGTCATAAAATTCTCGCGTGGTCATGCAACTTGTGTCTGGAGGTGGTTCATCAAAGACGCGGACAAAGTAATTAATCCCGGTAGTTTTCCAGGAGTAACTATGGATTCAAGCACCGCGGCGATCGAAAAAAAAGCCGCCTTTGCTTTTGAGGATGCATCCGAGCTCCCTCTTCTCCACGCGCCCCTTTCACAAGTTATCCCGACACAACAAGCAGTCGCCTTCGATCCGAACGCGTCCGACCTAACCTTGTGTCAGCTTGCTGCAAACGGCAATCTCCCGGCTTTTGAGGTCATTTATCAGCGATACCATCGGCGCACTTACAGCCTGACGATGCGTATGACGAACAACGCGTCCGAAGCCGAAGATCTTACTCAGGAAGTTTTCATACAGCTTTTCCGCAAAGCTGGAAGCTTTCGAGGAGATTCGGCGTTCTCAACATGGCTGCACCGGCTGACTGTGAATCAGGTGTTGATGCACTTCCGCCGACGCAGCGTGAAGAACGAAAAAGTTTCCGATAGCGGCGAGATGCCTGAGCAGACGGTGCATGGCACCGCCAATCCGAATAAGATGCCGGTCGTCGACCGGATCGCCCTGAAGAACGCCATCGCTGAACTGCCTAACGGATATCGAAATGTTTTCGTACTGCATGACGTCCAGGGCTACGAGCATGAAGAAGTCGCGCGAATGATGGGCATCTCCGTCGGTACTTCAAAATCGCAGCTTCACAAGGCGCGGCTGAAGCTGCGCGGGCTGTTGATCAAAGAAAAAAATTAGAAAATCGTAAGTCTCTTCGTCGGTGGGGTGTTTGATGCTCTGCTCGCGGAGTTGCGTTCGGAGGTCGGCACCCTGCGGCCGTGAGAAGTTGGTCAGATAAGGCAACCCTTTGCAGGAACAACTAATCTATCTAGATTGAAAGCGAACAAGGTGGAAGTGGTTAGACGGGTCTCGGACCCTTGCTTAAGAATGAATTGCACGGAGTGTCAGGAAAATATCAGCTTGTACCTTGATGGCGAGCTTGATGAGAGAGGGTCGGGTAACATGCTCACGCATCTGAGCGTCTGCGCCGGCTGCGCAAAACTCTGCGAAGACTTCGCCGCGATCCTTGAGTCCTGTCGCGACAACGTCCAAGCCGAGATCATCCCGCCCAATTCACAAGCTTTGTGGTGCCGCATAAACAATCTGATCGAAAGCGAAATAAAGCCCGAGGTAGTCGAGGAACCCAAGAAGGGCTGGTTCACACGCGGATGGAACATGACGTTCTCGCAAGCCGGCGCGGCCGTCCTGGCGATCGCCACGATCAGCTCCTTGCTGACCATCGTCGGGATACGAAATTATTTTGAACCGTCCGGCGAAGATTTCACATCCAGGTCAACTGCGTCGCAAACGACCTTTGAAAAGATTCTCAGCAAAGTCGGATTGTCGGAAACTCCGCTGCAAGCCAGAGAACGACGAACAAGAGAGCAGCAGGCGGCCATCGAATATTGGACAAAGCGCGTTCAGCAACGCCGCGGACAGTGGGACGTAAAGATCCGCGATGCTTTTGATAGAAATCTGCATCTTATCGATGAGTCGGTCAGCGAATATAAAATCATTCTGCAGGAAAACCCGGAGGACGATTTGACGGGAGAAATGCTCGACGCTGTGTTGAATGACAAGATGGACTTGCTCCGCGAGTTTTCCGACCTTTAGTTTTGTTGGCAAATGGCCCGTGTTTTGAAAGATCGCTTCTACCGCTTCGCCGGGAAAACTACGATTCTTCTTCTGTTGAGCGTAGTTTTTTTCTTTGCGCCTTTCGAAGCTTCGGCACAGCGGCGTTTCTCAAAAACTTATCCCGCGACGCGTGGCGTTCGTCTGACCCTGACAAACCGCTCGGGAACCGTTACGGTCGAAGGTTGGAACCGGCCGGAGGTGCAGATCCAGGCATATCTCGAAGCGCCATCGGCAGCCATCAATCCCCAGTTAGTTGACGGGACGATCTTTGTCAACATGGTAAAGGACAACTACGGCCGGGGTGATGTAGGTGGCGTGAACTTTACGATCCGCGTCCCTTTCGATGCAGGGGTCGATATCGAAACGAAAGTCGGGAATTTGAATGTCAGCAACGTGCGTGGAGGCCTGGTGCGTGCAAAGATCTCCAGCGATGGCGACATTACTCTCACGAACATCAGTGCCCAGATAGTGTTGGCGGAGAATGGGATCGGAAACATCTTCTTTGACGGCGATATCCTGTCAGGAGGTAACTACCGGTTCACATCGATGAGCGGCGACATCAACCTCCGCGTCCCATTCAACTCTTCGTTCAAGCTCATCGCGACGGCGCCGTCAACGCGGAGCATAAATCTCGGATCGTTCTCCGGCGGCAACCTGCGTTTCATTGGCGATGGCAGACGCGTGACCGGACAGGTAGGTGACGGAGGTTCATACCTCACAGTGACAAATCAGCGCGGAACCATAGCTTTCATCCGCCGCTAGAAAATAGAAAGTTATTGACCCACCCAGCACTTCACCCTAAGATAAGAGCGGCCTCTCCGATCTTTCCCGCTCGATTCGATCAATATAATAATGAAAAAACAAAATGCTCTTTTGCTGGCTTTTTTGGTAGCCGCCTTTTCGATCAATGCTTTTGCGCAGTCGAAACCACTTCTAAAACGAACCACCTATAAGACAGACAAGTTTGATTTCGGCGTAGGTGGCACGCTTTCCGTAACCGGTGCCCCGGTCGGATCGATCCGCATCGAAGGCACGAAGAGTCGTGAGATCGAGATCTCCGCCGAGATCGAAGTGAGCGCAAGCAGCGAAGCTGACCTCGCGAAGCTCAGCGACCTTACGACGTTTGTTCTCGAAGAGAGTCTTGGACGCGTCGGCATCATTAGCGTCGGCACGCATGATAAAAAGTTCATAAAGAAACTCGGAAAAAAATTGCCAAAGCAGCTTCTCGGACTGCCCTTCCGGATCGATTACGTGATCAAGGTTCCACAGTACTGCGATCTGCAGATCGACGGCGGCAGTGGTGATCTGGTCATCAGTGGTGTCGAAGGGACGTTTAGGCTCAACTATCTTGAAACGAACGCGAAACTCGCTCTAAAAGGTGGCGGAATTATAGCAGTCTTCGGAAAAGGGACCGTCGATCTGACAGTTCCAAGTGCGAGCTGGCGCGGGAGATTCGTAGATGTACAACTCGCATCGGGCGAAATGAATATCCATCTACCGAACGGCGTGAACGCGGAACTCGATGCGACCATTCTACGAACCGGAAAGATCGAGAACGACTATTCCGGGCTCACACCACGAGTGCGAAAGGCAGAATTCACAGACAAATCGATCGTCGCGAAGTCCGGACTCGGTGGACCTTCGCTCAAGTTCACGGTTGGCGACGGCACCCTCACGATCAACAGTTTGGAGTCCCGCCTTTAGGCGGCCGTCTTTTTGTTATCCGAAGTTGCGCGGTAATATCTAACTGCCGGCCAATGCCGGTACTCCAAACATGACGATTAAATCAGATTTGTGGCTTCGGCGGATGGCCGAAGAGCGGCAAATGATCGATCCGTTTCTGCCGGAACTCGTCCGCGAGGTCAATGGCAGCCGGATTATTTCAGCCGGTGCTTCGAGCTATGGTTACGACATGCGCCTCGCGGATGACGGATTCAGGATCTTTTCATCCGTCTACGGGGACGAGATCGATCCGAAACGTTTTGATGAGGCGTCGTCGCTGATCGAGCCTCCGGTGAGGACGGCCGAGGACGGAGCAAAATACTACCTACTGCCCGGCCATCACTACGGACTAGGCGTGACGGTCGAGACGTTTCGAATGCCCCGCAATGTAACCGGTATCGCGCTTGGAAAGTCTACCTACGCACGGGCCGGATTGCTCGTCAACACAACACCGCTCGAGGCCGGTTGGACCGGCCGTCTCGTAGTTGAAATCGCGAATCTCGCCAACCTCCCGCTCCGCGTATATGTGAATGAGGGGATCGGGCAGATCCTCTTTTTCGAATCGGACGAGGATTGTGCTGTTAGCTATGAGGACCGCGGCGGAAAATATCAGGGCCAAACCGGACTCACCTACGCAAAGGTTTGACCAAGTTACCGCATTTCGCCTTTCGGGAACATTACTTTGTCGGGTTCAGCATTTAGCCGCTCGAGCATTTTCTTGATCAGACGCGTCTTCACCGGCCCGGCCTGTCGCGGCTCGACCAGATAACGAACGATAGCTTCGATCCAAGTGTTTTCGCCGACTCTGAAAACCACAACCGGACGCTCCTAGTGCTTTGTTGTCCGTTTATCTTAACGAAAAATGCGGATGTTACGGAAGTCTAATCGAAATCGCGGGCTGAAGGCGCTTGCCCTGTTTGCACTCATTGCGGGCTCTAACTCGATAATTGCGCAGTCAAGCGGCGGAGCGTCCAGACCCCGTGCCCGCGACATCGGTATCACGATCGGTATCTTTCCTGTTGGAGCTCTCAACGCGATAACCGATGTCGCCGGCGTTGCGGTCGGACACACGACGATCGTTAAGGGAGCGGACATTCGGACCGGTGTCACGGCGATCGTCCCTCATGGCGGAAACTTGTTCCGCGAAAAGGTCCCGGGCGCGGTTTTCGTCGGCAACGGTTTCGGAAAACTCATGGGCTCGACACAGGTCAACGAGCTCGGCGAGATCGAAACGCCGATCCTCCTCACATCCACCCTCGCGGTACCGAGGGCAGCCGACTTTCTTCTGGATCACATGCTAGCGCTTCCGGGCAACGAAGATGTCCGATCGATCAACCCGCTCGTGGCGGAGACGAACGACGGCTTTCTCAACGACATTCGTGGACGACACATCGCGCGTGATGACGTTTTCAACGCGCTCAAGAACGCAACCCGCGGCGCGGTCGAGGAAGGATCGGTGGGAGCGGGAACGGGAACGGTTGCGTTCGGTTGGAAGGGCGGAATCGGAACCTCCTCGAGGAAACTTCCCGCGACTCTGGGCGGCTACACGATCGGTGTTCTGGTGCAGACGAATTTTGGCGGCGTGCTGACAATCGACGGTGTACAAGTCGGCGTCGAGCTCGGAAAATATTATTTGAAGAACGCCATGTCGGCAGAGGCACCCGACTCCGGTTCCGATATTGCTGACGGTTCGATAATTATCGTGATAGCGACCGATGCACCGCTCGATCATCGCCAATTGAAACGCCTCGCGGCCCGATCGATGTCGGGTCTCGCGAGAACCGGCTCGGCAATGACGAATGGAAGCGGCGACTATGCTATCGCTTTCTCGACGGCGAATCGTATCAATTCGTCCGACAAGACCCGCAATATACAGGTCATCGGTAACGATGCGATGTCCCCGCTCTTCCAGGCCGTGATCGAAGCGACCGAAGAGGCGATCTACAATTCCATGTTCAAGGCAACTACGATGACCGGAAACGGCAATCGCACGGTCGAGGCTCTCCCGATAGAACGTGTAAAGGAACTATTGAAAAAGTACGGCAAGATCAAATAGAGTTCGCCCTCACGGGACGGTTTCTCAGTCGGAACCCAACAACAATTACCGCAGCCTTACCCGCGGTGTCGTAAAGGCCGAATACGTTCTTTTACTTAACCATTCCAGTTCCCGCCTCATTCAAGAAGGTGGATATTTATCTCGTCGGCGTCAGACACCCGATTCAGCCGAAAGGATGCTAATATTTCATTCTCAAATATGCTTACGATCGAGAATTACATTGGCGGTGAACCCGTTAAGCCCGCGTCCGGTCAATACCTCGATAACATTGAGCCGGCGACGGGAAAGGTGTATTCACAAATACCCGACTCGGATGATCGCGACGTCAATCTTGCCGTCGACGCGGCAAGTGCGGCGTTTCCGAAATGGTCAAGGACGCCACCCGAACAACGGTTTGAAATGCTGATGCGGCTCGTTTCGCTGATCGAGCGCGATGCCGAAGAGCTTGCACTAGCCGAAAGTATCGACAATGGAAAACCTCTGGCCGTTGCTCGTTCAATGGACATCCCGCGGGCGGCATCGAACTTTCGTTTCTATGCGACCGCGGCGATGCACACGGCGAACGAATCGCACGAGACGATCGGCGAGGCGATAAATTACACGCTGCGTCAGCCGCTCGGCGTCGTCGGATGTATTAGCCCGTGGAACCTGCCATTGTACTTATTCACGTGGAAGATCGCACCGGCGATCGCCGCCGGATGCACGGTTGTGGCAAAGCCGAGCGAGATCACACCGATGACGGCTTACCTACTCTCAAAGCTTTGTATCGAGGCCGGCTTGCCTGCCGGTGTATTGAATATCGTTCACGGCCTCGGTCCGAAAGTCGGAGCTGCTGTCGTCGGACATCGCGACATCAAAGCGATCTCATTCACGGGCGGCACGAAAACCGGCGAAGAGATCGCGCGAATCGCCGCTCCGATGTTCAAGAAACTTTCGCTCGAACTTGGCGGAAAGAATCCGAACATTATCTTCGCGGATTGCAACTACGACGAGATGCTTGAGACGACTGTGCGTTCTTCATTCTCAAATCAAGGGCAGATCTGCCTCTGTGGTTCTCGAATTTTTGTCGAGCGCCCGATATACGAACGTTTCAAAAACGATCTCGTCGCGCGGGCGCTTGAGATGAAGATCGGCGATCCGCTGGAGGAAAGCACGCAGATCGGTGCGATCGTCTCAGAGCCGCATATGGAGAAGATTCTTTCTTATATCGACCTCGCACGAGAAGAAGGCGGAACGATCTTATCTGGCGGAAATCGAGTTAACCATGAAGGACGATGTGCGGATGGTTATTTCATCGAGCCGACGGTCATCGAAGGCCTTCCTCATGATTGCCGGACGAATCAGGAAGAGATATTTGGTCCCGTCGTTTCGATCATGCCATTCGACACGGAACAAGAAGTTCTCGGTTACGCAAACTCGGTCCGCTACGGTTTGTCCGCGACGCTATGGACTGAAAATCTTTCGCGTGCTCATCGCGTGGCGGCGGCTCTCGAAACGGGTATCGTCTGGGTCAACTGCTGGCTGCTGCGCGATCTGCGAACGCCGTTCGGCGGTGTAAAAGATAGCGGCGTCGGACGCGAAGGCGGCTTCGAAGCGCTGAAATTTTTTACGGAAGAGAAAAACGTTTGCGTGAAGATTGAGTCATGACTGGTACGTGAAGGTGTGCCGAACGGTGTCGCCAAAGGCGACCGACTTATAAAGCCAGGGTGAGCCAAAGGTGAAACGTTACGTAAGTCAACATCCTTTGTCGCGATCGGCTGACAAACATTGAAGCCTAGGTAACCCCGAAGACGAACCCCCGGGTAAAACGAAACTCCGAGGTGCTTCACCTTTGGCGACTTGAATCGGGAGCACGAGCCTGCGGCAGGACGAAAATGGAGCCATACTGCGATACAATATCGGCATCCTAAAACACACCGCAGAATTCGGTCTATCCGGCCGATTAGGAATTTTAACAGCCTGTATTGGAGCTAACTTTGATGAAATCATTTTGCGCAATTCTACTTCTTTCACTCTCGCTCTCCTCGGCCTTTGCCCAAACGACGCCACCAACCGAATCAGCGATGGACCGGTTTCTTCGTTATATAAAGATCGACACGCAGTCCGCCGAGGATCAGCCAGAGCCGCCAAGCACGAAGAAACAATTGGATCTCGCGCGTTTGCTCGAGACGGAGTTGAAGGCACTTGATGTTCAACACGTTCGCATGAGCGAATGGGGAATCGTTTACGGAATGGTGCCGGGAAATCTGCCGGATAACAGTAAGGTTCCGACGATCGGTTTCATTGCTCACATGGATACTTCGCCTGCGGTCTCTGGTGCAAACGTAAACGCGATCATCCATAAAAACTATCAAGGCGGCGACATCGTTCTGCCAAACGACAAGACACAGGTCATCACCGTCGCGCAAAACCCTGACCTAAAAAACCTGATCGGCGACGATATCATCACCGCAGACGGGACAACGCTGCTCGGATCCGACGACAAATCCGGCATCGCGGAGATCATGACAATGATCGACATCCTGAGACAAAATCCGGACATCAAGCACGGCAATATTGCGATCGCTTTTACACCGGACGAAGAGGTCGGCGGCGGGGTCGACAAGTTTGATATCAAAGGCTGGGGAGCCAAGTTCGCATACACGGTCGATGGTGAGCAGCTCGGTGACATCTCGAACGAGACGTGGTCGGCACGTACGGCGACGGTGACCTTTCGCGGTGTATCCACGCATCCGGGAACGGCGAAGGGTATCCTCGTGAACTCGATGTACGCTGCCGGCGATTTTCTCGCCGCATTTCCCAAGGCTGTGAAGAACCGGCCCGAGACTACAGAGGGCCGTGTCGGGTTTATTCACCCATACGTCGGCAATCTCGATATCGAGACATCAACCGTGAAGATCCTGTTGCGTGATTTTGATATTGCGGGGCTCGCCGCGGAGGAAACGGCTATCAGAAAGGTGATGGCTGCGACGCAGAAAAAACACCCGAAAGTAAAAATCGAATACGGCAGCGTCCTGGGCTATCTGAATATGAAAGAGGTGCTGAAAGATTATCCCCAGCTCACGGACTACGCTATCGAAGCGTCGAAGCGTGCCGGTATAACGGCCGAGCTTCGCCCGATTCGCGGCGGAACCGACGGATCACGACTCACGGCTGAAGGTTTACCGACGCCGAACCTGTTCACGGGCGGACATAATTTTCACGGCAAGCTCGAATTTAATTCGAGAAAGGGCCTTGAGAAGTCGACCGAAACTCTCGTCAATCTGGTCCAGATCTGGGCGGAGAAGGGCCGGAACTGAACGGACAGAAATTTACGAGAGCGAGGGGTCCTGCGCCGGTTTCTTCAGAGGGTCATTACTTATCATATCAGGACGATGCGTTTGTCTCAGAACGATGCGTTTGTCGACCGATTTATTCTTATGCTACGCGCGTGCTCTAGGCTGCAAAACACTGAAGTCACTTTTTGTAGAGTTCCGAGAATTTCTCTTTGAGCGCCTGAAGCTTCGGTAGGTCGTGAGCGACGATGTACGGATCGGTCGGGTTGTTTCTCAGAAAATCCTGGTGGTATCGTTCGGCAACGAAGAATTCGACGAGTGGGACGACCTCGGTCGCGACTTGTTGGTGTAGCGCTTTGGACGACTCGAGAGCGAGGATAAACCCGCTCGCCGCCTTCTTCTGTTTGTCGTCCGTATAAAATATTGCCGAGCGGTATTGCGGCCCGACATCCGGGCCCTGGCGGTTCACTTCGGTCGGGTCATGGGCGACCGTGAAAAAGACGTAAAGCAGCTGTTCGTACGTCACCCTCGCCGGATCGAAACGAATCTCGACAGCCTCGGCATGTTTTGTAGTCGCGCTGCTGACACTTTCATAATCCGCCGTACCTTTTGTTCCGCCTGCATAGCCCGATCTGACATCGATCACGCCTCTGACGTGCTCGAAAACCGCCTCGACCCCCCAGAAACAACCGCCTGCAAAGACTGCTTTTTGCTCGGCCGCAGCCGCCGGGATCACTAAAGCCACTACTATGGGCACAATGGCGATCAACTGACGAAGATATTTTGTCATAAACCCGTAATTCCCTTTTCCCATAGTTTTATTCGATAATAATACGTAAACAGATTTAGCGTACGACAGACTTTCCGCTCTGTTGCGTGAACAGACTAGAAAGTCTGGTCCACGTTTATGTCCAATTCATACGAATCGCGCCGAGCTCCGGAACCAGTTGGATTATACCCGCACGCAAGACGTGTCGGTAATCTATTGTTTCTTTCGGGCGTTGGACCGCGGGAGCTCGGGACCAAACAGATTCCGGGTGTCGAGCTCAACGAAGCGGGCGAAATCGTTACATATGATATTGGAGCCCAGTGTCGCTCGGTGTTTCAAAATGTCCGCTACATTTTGGAAGATGCCGGCTCAGCGTGGGAGCAGATCGTCGACGTTACGGTATTTCTTACAAACATTAAAGATGATTTCGCGATATACAATCGCATCTACGCGGAGTACTTTTCCGACAACCGGCCGTGCAGGACGACGGTAGAAGTGAATGCCCTGCCAACGCCGATCGCCATCGAGCTAAAGGTCATCGCAACTATAGAGTGACAGCCGCCATGAACAGACAAGTCGTATTGCCCCTCGTCTTTTTTCTCGCCGCTTTCGCCTGCCGGACCGGCAATAGCCAGCCGTCGAATTTGGCTCAGCCGGTTCACCAATCGTCCGGATATGTCTGGACGCAGCTTACAGAACACGCGGAGTTTCCGACTGGGTACAACTTTCCGGTATTCGTCGCGAAGGGCAAGATGTGGGCGTTCCACGCGGAAAGTATCTGGTCGTCAACGAACGGTATCAGGTGGACGAGATCCCCACTACCGTCGTTAAGGAAGAACGTCTATCAATCCGATTACGTCCTGTTCGACGACACGGTCTATGCACTCGGTGATAATACCGCTAATTACGAGAACATCGCTTTCAAGCCTAGAGTTAGACGCACCATAAATTTTCAGCGTTGGCAGATCGTAAGCGAACGCTCCAATCTGCCCGGCCGTATTTTTCGCGGCGTCGTCGTCTTCGACGGCAAGATGTGGGCGCTCGGCGGTTACGATGGTAAGAACTATTTCAATGACGTTTGGAATTCGACCGACGGGGTGCGGTGGTCACTCGTTACGGAACACGCCGGATGGTCGCAGCGGACGGTGGGCACTACTTTTGTTTTCAAGGGGCGGTTGTATCTCATCGGCGGCGGCGTGATCGACGGACAGACTTCGGAGAATCCTCACTCCACGCGGGAGATATGGTCAAGCACGGACGGAAAGACCTGGACGATGGCAAGGACTGAGACACCCGCCATGAACGGCGGAACTCCTGTCGTTTACGAAGAAAGATTCTGGCTGGTTGGCGCAAACCGCGACGGAGCTTTCGGTCGGTCGTCACTGGTATCAGAGGACGTGGAAAACTGGATCGAGCATCAAGCTCCCTGGACCCCGCGCGGCGGTGCGGCCGCTTGGGTTTACAATAACAAGCTCTATATGACCGGCGGAAAGTATTCGGTTACAGAGAATGGTCAGATACGTTTTATATATAGTAATGATGTTTGGGTAATGACCAAGAAATAAGGAGAATGAAATGATACCAGTAGAGACAAAAGCGGTTGCCACCAAAGGGTTCGCGACACAAGGACCGGAAGCAAAGTTCGAGCCATTCGAATTCACGAGGCGTGAGGTCGGACCGAAGGACATTCTTATCGACATCCAATATTGCGGAATATGCCATTCCGATATTCATCAGGCACGGGCCGAATGGGAACCGATGATACCGTCACTGTATCCGATGGTCCCGGGACACGAGATCGTCGGCCGCGTATCGCAGGTCGGAAGTGAGGTGAGCAAGTTTAAGACAGGCGATGCCGCGGGTATCGGCTGCTTTGTGGACTCGTGCGGTGAATGCGGAGCGTGCAAAGGCGGTATCGAGCAATATTGCGTGAAAGGTTCGGCTCAGACCTATAACAGCACGGAGATGGATCGCACGACGCCAACATTCGGCGGATACTCAAACAAATACGTGATCGACGAAGACTACGCGCTGAAAGTGAATGCTACCGGTGACCTCTCCGGCATTGCACCGCTTCTTTGTGCCGGCATCACGACATACTCGCCGCTCAAACGATGGGGCGTCGGCCCGGGCAAAAAAGTGGCGATCGCGGGTCTTGGTGGTCTCGGTCACATGGGCGTTAAGATCGCCGCCGCTATGGGCGCCGAAGTAACGGTGCTCAGCACGTCGCCTTCGAAGGAAACGGACGCCCGCGGTCTTGGCGCCGCTCATTTTCTGGTTACGAAAGACGCCGAAGCGGTGAAGACGGCCGCCGGCAGCTTCGACGTCCTGCTCGATACGATATCGGCCCCCCATGATTACAACGCTTATTTGAGCCTGCTCGGCCTCAATGGCGTAATGGTCGTTGTCGGTGTTCCGGTCGAGCCGACTGCCCTGCACGCATTTTCGCTCATCGGCGGAAACAAGGTTCTTGCGGGTTCGTTGATCGGCGGTATTCCGGAGACTCAGGAGATGCTGGACTT
>JBDTWZ010000090.1:0-12741 GCA_040006435.1 Acidobacteriota bacterium | reverse complement strand
TTTGTGACGAAAAGGAGGACGCTCCGATGATCAAGTCAGTGCTTTGTATTCTGACATTAGCCGCCTTTGTTTTTTCTGTCCCGGGCCAACGACGGTCGCGAAATAGCCCGTCGGTGAAAAGCAAAAAGGCTGCGAAACCTATTCAACCCTCTCCCGTTGATCCGTTTAGCATTCCACCGCCGCCGCCAGCATCAAAACCGACTCCGGACGCCGAAGAGGAAGTCGTCCGCGTCGAGACGAACCTTGTGACGACTCCTGTGTCCGTCCTTGATCGTAACGGCCGCTTTATTCCGGGACTCAGAAAAAAAGATTTCAAAATATTCGAGAATGGAGTTCCCCAGGCGATCACTTATTTTCAGTCATCCGAGCAGCCATTCACGGTCGTGCTGATGATAGACACGAGTCCGTCAACCCGGTACCACATCGATGAGATCCATTACGCCGCGGTGACATTCGTCAATCAACTGCGCCCCACGGACCAAGTGATGGTCATGTCTTTCGACAGCCGCTTGCGGATACTGTCCGAGCCGACGATCGAAAAGCAAAAGATCTTCGCGGCCATCTACAAAGCGCAATTCGGCAGCGGAACCAGCCTGTATGATTCGATCGACTATGTAACTGGACTGGGTTTGGTTAAAGCGTTGGGCCGCAAAGCCGTCGTCATATTTACCGACGGCGTCGACACAACGTCGCGCCAGGCAAGTTTCGAAAGCACGGTCTTAGCCGTCGAAGAAGTCGACGCGCTCTTCTACCCGATCCGTTACAACACTCAACGACAAAGCGGTGCGGCGGCCGCCGCGCAAGTGTATGGTATGCAGTTTCCCGCGAGTATCATGGTCCCGCTCGGTCGCGGCCAAAGCGACGCCGAATATCAAAAAGGCAAGACGTATTTAGAGATGCTGGCGACGAATACCGGCGGTCGAATGTTCGAAGCGGATACGATCCCGAATCTCGAGGTCGCATTCGCCGGCGTCGCGGAAGAGCTTCGCCGGCAGTATTCGATCGGCTATTACGCATCCGACGACGGTAAGCCGGGAGACAGGAAGAAGATAAAGATCCAGGTTGTTCGACCGCCGCAGGCTGTAGTTAGGGCGAAGTCGAACTATGTAGTGAAGCAGAAACCCGACGAGATTTCCGGACAGCCGTCGAACACGTCTTCTGACTCAGCAAGATGACCTTCCGATTTACAGCGATGATGAACGCGAAGGTTCGGACGCTACGACCTTCCCGATCGTTACTTCTCCCATGACCGGACTAGGTGTAGGCATGGTTTTCGGCGTAGGCGAGGGCATCGGTATCGCACCCATCAGCGGATAATTCGGTGTCGGTGTGGCGAACGGCATCGGAAATCGTCGTCCGAAATCTGGCCTATTCCCGAATAGCGAAACGAAATGGAGGCTCGCAAAAAGGCTGACGATCAGTGAGAACGCGGCCGCCGCAAATATCGACACGCGCTGCTTTACCCTTGCCCATCCGACCGGGCAATCCTGAGTAAGGATCGTGCCGTCGGGCCGCTGAAAATAGCGAACGCACAATTTGCCCTCGGAAAGCCGCAGCAGATGCTCCGCATCGTACCGCGTCATTCCCGACAAATTGTAAACGTTTAATTTACACTCGCTGCAAAAGCGCTTGCGCGCATCGCCGCGCATCGCGTTCCAGTCCGCCGAGCATGGGCTGGCGATCTTCAGGTTTTTGATGGGGTTATCGTATTTCGACATAAGAATCTCCGTTCAGTACCACCTTGTTGGTGGAATGAACGGAGCCCGCGAAAAGTTCTTGCAGAAATATGTGCGAAAAAATCTTTACGATTCGGTCCTGCTTCGTTAGGAGCGAAATGTTAGTAGATAATGGGTCTTTATTTAACCAGCTCCTTTAGATACGGTATGTCGGTTTCGCTCCGATGGCGCGAGATTCTTTTTTGGCGTTCGTCCGGTAATATCATCGAGGACGCGAACGACTGGACGCATTACCCTCGCTTCGGAGTTGAGCTTGAAAAGAGTTGTCACGAACATTCTGGGGGCTCCAGGGCTTAGGGCTAGACGTGCGGACGAACTTGAGGTGTTCTTTCAGGGCCTTTAAGGAAGAGGCCCAGGTCAGTAGATTCCTACTCGCGGTTTCGTAAGGAGGGCTAATGAAAAAAGCAGCGTTTATCACACTCTTTTTGTCTATCTTAATCGTTGGGTGTCAGACGAGCAGTAGTAACTCGATGTCGGGAGACACTTCAAACGTAAGTAACACAAGTTCTCCCCTACTCTTTAATAAACAGGAGTCCACGAATGAGGGTGCTTCCTCGGAAAAGACCTCGAACGCGTTAAAACAGGAATCCAAATATGTCGGCTGTTGGGTAGGCATGCGTGGCGGGAGGCTAACTATTACACCGGAAAAGATTCGTGACTTAGGCAGCGGTGAGGAAGCTCATTACAAAGAGCTAGCAATAACCGAATTACAAGAAAAGAAGGGCTTGCAAACTGGCGAGGAGTATCTGTTAGAGGCCGATGAGGATTTCCCTAAAAGTTTCTTAGCCAAGATAATCAGATTCTCGTTCAATACGGATGAAACAGTAGGTATATATACGTATGACTCCTACGATGATTTCTTGAACAATCACTTCGTGGGAGGGGGTCTTTTCGAGAAGACTGAATGTAAACGATTGCAACACATCCGATGATCCCGCGAAGGGGTGAGATGGTCGAGAAACAAAAGTCTGGTATGTTGACGTTGTCAAGAGGTGTTTATTTTTGGAGGCCGCCGCTGATCTCTGTTTCTTCCTCGCTCGCCTGATCGGCCCGGCTCCACGCAGGACCTTACGCGGCTTGAATACATACTACGAAATTGCCTGGTCTCACTACTGGACTTTCCAAACGCGAAGTTCATGGATCCTCCGGGCGGAGCTGAAAAGCGCACCTGTCTTTAGACTGAAACATCAATATCGAGAAATTTAGGTCGTTGGCCGCCGGTACTTGTGGGTGATCGGTCGTCGGCGGCCGACGCCGATCGCGTTCTTCGAAATGATTATCGAGGGCGGAAGCTGTTGGCGTTTGAACTCGTTCGCCGGATTTTCAACCTTGTTGAGGACGGCATAGACAAGATCCCGTTCGTTGCCGGCCGCGATGATCTCCGCGGGCGAAAGCTTTCTTTCAAAATAAAGTTCGAGAATCGGGTCCATCAACTCGTAGGGCGGCAGGCTGTCCTGATCGAACTGGTTCGGAGCAAGCTCAGCCGAAGGTTTCTTTTCGATGATCTTGTTGGGAATGATCTCGCGTCCTGCAGATTCGTTTATTTGTCTGGCGATCTGCCAAACCTCTGTTTTCAAAACGTCGCCGAGCACGGCGAGCCCACCGTTCGTGTCGCCATACAACGTGCAATAACCCACCGCGAGTTCGCTCTTGTTGCCGGTCGAAAGCAGAAGACGGCCCTCGGCGTTTGAGATCGCCATGAGGATCACGCCCCGCAATCGCGATTGCATATTTTCCGCCGCAATGCTTTCACCACCCTTCGTCGGCTTGTCGAGTTTCATCTGCTTGAGCAGAGTTTCAAAAGTATCGGTTATCGGCTCAAGCCGGCTCTCACATCCAAGGTTCTTGATCAGCTCTTCCGAGTCCTTAACGCTGCCCTCGGATGAGAACGGCGATGGCATCATCACGCAGAGCAAATTTTCCGGGCCGATCGCTTCGGCGGCGAGTGCCGCGACAAGTGACGAATCTATTCCGCCGGAAAGGCCCAACACAACTTTTTCAAATCCATTTTTCCCGGCGTAATCTCGAATTCCCAGAACGAGTGCTTGCCTGATCGATTCGCACTCGCTGCCGGTAATGCCGCGCGCGTCGGGCTTGCCGACATCCAGCTCGACCGTCTCAACAAACTCTTGGAACGCGGCCGCCTGCAGGATAATATCGCCTTCCTGATCCGCGACGAGACTTGCTCCGTCAAAAACGATGCCGTCGTTTCCGCCGATCAGATTTACAAAAACGATCGGAACATTTTGCGCTTTGGCGCGGTGTGCGACCATGTCACAGCGCAGCTTGATCTTGCCCTTGTTGTACGGCGATGCGTTTATCGAGACGACAAGATCCGCACCCATTTCGATGACCTCGTCGGCGGGATCGTGATCGTAGAGGCGATCCTTCCAAAACGTTTTGTCGTTCCAGAAATCTTCGCAGACGACGACACCAAGTTTGACACCGTTGACGTCGAACAACCGCCGGTCTCCTTGATTGGGTTCGAAATATCGCGGATCGTCAAAAACGTCGTATTCCGGAAGAAGCGTCTTATCGGCGAACCCAAGAAGCTCGCGATTGTGGATAACCGCCGCACAGTTGTAGAGTCGTCGACCGTCATTGTCTTCGTTAGGGCGTATCGTTCCGACAATCGCCGTTATGCCTTCGGTCGTCGGGATTATTTCTTTCAGTGGATCAAGCGAATGCTGAATAATGTCGGGATCCTGAAACCAATCCTGGGACGTATAGCCGTGTGTGATAAGTTCGGGAAAAACAATGAGGTCCGATCCGTCCGACTTTGCCCGTTCGATCGCCCCGACGATTTTTCTAACGTTTCCGGCGATATCGCCGTTGGTCGAATTGATCTGACCGATCGTTACTTTCATTTGATTTAAATTCTAGAGAACAAAGGAATGTGAGGCAAGCGGATCATCGCGATGGTTCCATGAAACGCGATGTCTCTGGTATATTGCAGATACCGGAGAACCTGTATGAAACATATCCTCATTTCTGCCTTATTGCTCCTCGCCGTGCTTTGCTTGAGCATCGACGCCCAGAATGCCGCAAGCAAAACGCAACCGCTCAGTTCGGGCGCAATCGCCCCGGACTTCACACTCAGCGACGTTAGCGGAAAGTCGGTAACTCTCTCCGCGGTAAAGCAAACTACCGTGCTTGTCTTCTACCGGGGATACTGGTGACCGTTCTGCGCCCGGCAGTTGGCCGAGTTACGCATGCTTCTAGCACCAGGTGAAAAAATCTCTCTCCTCGCGATCAGTGTCGACGACGCGGCAACAAGCAAGGCGTTCGTAGAAAAAATTGCAAAGGATGGTAAAGGAACCATCAACTACTCGATGCTTTCCGACCCGATGCACAGGACAATCGACGCATACGGCGTCTTTGATCCAGCCTACACCGGCCAGAGGTTTGAAGGAATCCCGCACCCTGCAGTTTTCGTCGTCGATAAAAATCGGAAGATAGTTTGGGCAAAGGTCGAACCCGACTACAAGAATCGTCCGACGAACAGTGAGATACGAGCTGTTCTCGATGGCATCAAAATGAAAGGCTAAGAGGCAGGTTCTTTGTCCGAACGCTTGATCATCGTGAGGCGATTTCCGCGTTCGTTGTACTTCACTTCGTCCATGATGTTGTAGATAAAGAGAACGCCGCGGCCCGACGTCTTGAACAGATTCGACGGGTCGAGCGGGTCGGGGATCGAGTTTACATCGAAGCCCTCGCCCTCGTCTTCGATAGTGAATCGGGCCTCTCCAGCCGCAACTTCCGTGGTTATTCGAACGAGTTTCTTCGCATCGAACTTGTTGCCGTGCTTTACGGCATTCACGAAGGCCTCGTCGAGGGCGACAAATAGGTTCGACTGTTCCGACTTCACGACTCCAAGCTTTTCCACCCGCTCCATTAGATACTCGAGCACAACGTGCATCAGCGAGATCACACTCGGCACCTCGAACTCGATGTGTTCATGGAGACCCTGCATGCTTTCTTTCTTATCGATGTGCCGTGTCTTGTAGTCGAGAACGGTTGCCATGATCTCCTTTAGCTCGGATTCGTCAAATTCGCTCCGAGTAAAGTTTGCGGCGGAAACCTTGAACGCTTTGACGTGTTCTCCAGCCATTTCCGGACGGGAGCGATCGCCGTTCAAACTCGGAGATCGGCGGGAATGAACGTCGAGATCGGTTATGACAAGGTCGAACTTTTCGAAATTAGGGACCTCAAGGGCGTCTGCTCTGCTCCCCAAAAGGACAACAGAGTGGCCCAGAGCCGAAAACACTTCCTCGAGGGCTGTGGCAAGATCGTCGTGATCGTCAATGATCAGAATTCGTCGCTGCATAAACGGGCGTGGCCGCCAAAAGTCGATTACGATATGCTTTTTGACGTTGTTGCAAATAATAACCTGAATTGTTACTTATTGCCTATCGTGCCCGACGAAATCGAAAGAGTTTACAACTTCGACCCTCTGGAAAAATATTCGTTTCGCGATCGAGTGTTGATCAGAATTGCGGACGTCGTGTTTTACATCGCCATCCGGCTCATCGGCTCGACGATACGCTGGGAAACTGTCGGCGATAAGAACCTGAGCGATGCGACGTCGGATGGGAGGCAACCGATCTACTGCCTGTGGCACGACCGAATCTTCGGAGGAACATTCTTTCTCCGCGATCGGGGAATCGTCGTTATTACCTCACAAAGCCTCGACGGTGAATACATTGCGCGTTTTCTCAAACGATTCGGCTTTGGAACTGTGCGCGGTTCGTCGACCCGCGGCGGCGTACGAGCCCTCGTAGAAATGATCCGCTATATGCGCCGTGGCCTTTCGATGGCTTTCACGGTCGACGGGCCGCGCGGACCGCGATACGTGGCAAAAACGGGACCGATCGTCCTCGCGAGGAAAACGGGTAACCCAATGGTGCCTTTCAGCGTCGAGTGCTCGCGGTTCTGGACGATCAAAAGTTGGGATCGAATGCAGATCCCGAAGCCGTTCACGCGGGCCGTCTTCATAGTTGCGGCTCCGATCTTCGTGTCTGCCGAAGCAAATAATACGATCGTCGAGAATAAAACGTTGGAGTTGCAGAGGGCTCTTGAGGGCCTCGTCGAGAATGGTGAGCAGTGGAGAAACGGGCGCTAGGGATGCTCAGGGCGGGAAAGAAAATTCGCCGACAGGAGGATGAACGAGATCCAGAGCAGGTCGGCCAATAACAGATGCCCGACCTGCATCAATATAGGAGCCATCGTGAGGAGTGTGAGGGATCCGAACGCAACCTGCGCAATCACGATCAGGGTGAGAATCGTCGAAGACAGTCTTATCGTCCGCTCCCGACCGGACAACGCACTGAGCCAGCCAGCGAGAAACACTAAATAGACGCTCGTCAATACCGACAGGATAGGATGACTGACTCGCAGCTTGAGCAGAATATTCGATCCGGCTGAAAAGTCCTGTGCAATTCCGTCGGCTAGCGATGCGGACGGAAACAACATGCTGCTAAGGGCGGCCACGGAGCCACTAGTGCCGACTAAAAGAATAGCGACTGCCGCCGCGGCCAGGAGGAGAATTGCTTTGCGCTCTATGTTCGGATTCAAGGTTCGCTGGCTGCCTGCAAACCAGGCTGCCAGCGTCAACGATGCAATCAAGAGAAAACTATTAATAAGATGTCCGATGGCGAGGAACGGGCGTTCGGCCGTGAGCGTTTCCGCGGTATTGCCGGTCAGGACCAATACCCCTCCGATCAAAACCTCCGCAACTATAAACGCAAACGATGCCAAAGCGGCCTTGCGAACCGCACTGCCCTTTCCAAAACGGCGATACGCCCAGATGAGAAGGACAACAACCAGGAGGAACGCGGGTCCGGTCGTCATGCGGTGAGAGAACTCAATAATGGTTTTTAGCTCGGGGGCCGAAGGTATGAACTCGCCATGACACGTAAGCCAGTGCTGGCCGCAGCCGTCGCCGGATTTTGAGGCGCGTAGAAAGACTCCCCACAGGATCACGAGCACGTTATAACCAAGTGTGAACCAGGCGAACTTTGCGAATCCCGTCATCTTAGCCGCAGTCTTCATAACTTTAGCGCTCGTCGTAAGCTAAAATACCACCGGGCATCGGTTTCTCAAACGGAGTCGAAAATTAGATTGCGCGATCATTAAGGACTGGTTTGCTTTTATTTGATTGATGAAAAAGGAACGGATCGACAAGCTGCTCGCCGACCGCGGATTTGCCGAATCGCGCTCAAGGGCGCAAGCGATGATCATGGCCGGCGTCGTTCTCGTTGACGAAAGACGGATCGATAAAGCGTCTGAATCGTTCGCGCGAGATGCAAAGATTCGGATCAAGGGTGAAAGCGCGGAATCGCGGTACGTCGGTAGAGGCGGTCTAAAGCTCGAGCCCGCACTTGGGCATTTTCAGATCGATCCGACGGGATATTCATGTCTCGACGTTGGCTCTTCGACAGGTGGATTTACCGACTGCCTTCTGCAGCACGGCGCCAAATCCGTAGTAGCCCTTGACGTCGGGACGAATCAACTCGCGTGGGAACTTCGAAACGATCCAAGGGTCGATGTGCGCGAAAATACGAACGCACGAGGCTTACTGTCGACAGACTTTGACACGCTGTTCGACCTGATAGTCATGGATGTCTCATTCATTTCGGCTACCAAAATTTTACCGGCACTATTTTCACTGGCTCGCCCGGAGGGTCGAATCATCGTTCTCATCAAACCGCAATTCGAAGTTGGCAAAGGCGAAGTCGGTAAGGGCGGAATTGTAAAGGAACCGGAAAAACACGAACGGGTAGTAACAGAAGTGAATGGTTTTGCGGAGCGGCTTGGTTTGAAGATTGTCGGTGTAATGGAATCTCCGATAACCGGCGCCGAAGGGAACAAGGAGTTTCTTGCGTGCTATCAAAAAAGGGAGGAAAGACAAGACGAGCCGGCTCCGAAGTTGATCGAAGGTGCGGATTTCCATTTTGAGAATGGCCTCATGGTTTTGACCGAGAAGTTTTTGCGGGACCGCGGATACTGCTGCAATAGCGGTTGCCGCCATTGCCCCTATCCGACAGCGACTCGGACGTCGAGCTAGAGCAGGAAATCTTCAAGCTCGTTATGATGGATGGATATTTCTTCTGGTTGATTTTCGTAAGTGGGCTCGCGCCTTTGCCGCGGACGTGTAGGTAGGTCTTTTGGCTTCTTTTCCGGTATCGTCGGAGTTGCATGTGACGGGTAGACCTCTTGATATTTCTCGCGGTCGAGACGTAACCCACCTTGGCCCTCCATCCAACGAAACAGCTCGAAGAGGAGTTTGCCGGTGTTGTCATCGAGGTTTGCCGAGACGCTGTAATGCATCCACTTTCCGTCGCGTCGAGCTTCGACGATCCCGCTATTGCGTAGGTAGGCAAGGTGTCTGGAGATAAGAGGCTGACTTTCCCCCAGCGTGTCTATGAACGAGCTGACACAAACCTCGCGGTCGCGCATCAGGTTGAGCAGGCGCAGGCGGGTTTTGTCGCCCAGTGCCAGAAATAAGGATGCTGTCTCGGAGAGGATGGTTTCAGGGTTCATGACGAGAATGTACCACAGAAAAGGGTGGTTCGTCGCTTTTAATATACGTTTGTGGAGATATGTAGTTCTATTATATGCGGTATCGCAGATATTATGCATTTGAACATCAAGCTTCAGCAGGATGGCCTGACAATTCCCCGCGCCATTGCGCCTATCTAAAATGAAACGTAGTATGACCAAAAGGCTCTCGCCTTTATCTACGTAGCTATGCATAAGTCATTCAACACATCGGCCGTCCACGCCGGCGAGGATCGGACCGCGAACCACGGTGCCGTATCGATTCCTATTTACACAGCGTCGGTGTTTGCGTTTTTGGAGGCCGATGAAGGAATCGCAATCCACAACGACGAGAAGCCGGGCTTTTACTATGGCCGTCTCGGAAACCCAACCCAGGAAGCCCTGGAACGAACGGTCGCGGAGCTGGAATCCGGCGAGGATGCCCTCGCGTTCGCGTCAGGGATGGCAGCGATCTCGGCGTCCGTCCTCACGTTCGCAAAGCAGGGCGATCACATCGTTGCACCTAGCTCGATGTATTCTACTGCAACAAATCTGTTCCGATATCTGGAGAATCTGGGCGTCAGCACGTCGTTTGTCGACGCCACGGATGCGGCCAATTACCGTGCATCAGCCCAAGAGAATACCAGGATCTTCTGGATCGAAACTCCGTCGAATCCGTTGGTTCAAATAACCGATATTAAGGCTGTCGCCGACATAGCACGCGAATTAGGCATTGCAACTATCTGCGATAACACGTTCGCGACGCCTTACAACCAGCGCCCGCTGGAGATGGGGGTCGATCTGTCGGTACACAGCGCCACCAAATATCTCGGCGGCCATAGCGATCTCACTGCAGGCATTTTGGCCGGAAGTAAGGAGATCGTCGATAAAGCCCGGCGCGGCCCAAGCAAATTGTTTGGTGGAAACATAGCTCCGCAGGTAGCCTGGCTGGTCTTGCGAGGAATAAAAACATTAGCTCTGCGAATGGAACGGCACAACGACAATGCATACGTTATCGCGCATATGTTGAGGTCGCATTCGAAGGTGAAAGCGGTTTATTATCCGGGATCCGAGTCTCATCCGAACCATCTCGTAGCTAAAATTCAAATGAGCGGATTCGGCGGCATTATCAGCCTGGACGTCGGAACGGCCGAAGCAGCAAAGGCTTTTGTTAATAATGTGAAACTATGTACGTTCGCGACTTCATTGGGCGGAGTCGAAACGATCGTTCAGCCGTCAGCCCTGATGACGCACGCCGCGATCTCGGCCGACGACCGGGCCGCCGCCGGTATCTCAGACGGATTGATAAGAATGTCCGTCGGAATCGAATCCGTCGAAGACATCGTCGCCGATTTGGATCAAGCCCTGGAAAAAGTCTAGCCACTCACGATCAGCGCGATCGGCGTGTCTATATATATATATATATATATATATGCTGTCGCAGATATGTTATATTGCAGTCCTTGGACCTCATATCTTAGCTACCGTATATGTCGCGGTAGCAACCGGGCCGTGAGATAAAAATAGGGGCCGGAGCCCCTATTTCAAAGCCTGGCTGGCACCCTGACCTACGCGTCGTTACGCTCACCCTTCGATTTACTCATCCCGCTCGCGGCCTGAGCTTGTGGTAAGGGAGCTCCGACTGCATCCGATTTCACAAGCGGAGCTTCATCTATCCCGTCGTCAAGTGTGTCTGCAATGATCATCTTGCCAGAATGCTTTCTAAAAGTAAGGAGATTGGTATCCTCATCGAGGCCGACCGTGACGAAATCGCCGGTCTCAACCTGCTGCGTGGCCACAAGATTAGAAAGCGGATAAACCAGAAATCGTTCGATCGCACGCTTCAGATGTCGAGCGCCGTATTTCAGATCTATTCCTTCGCCCAGCAAAAATTCTTTTGCTTCGTGCGTGCATTCAAAAATAAACTTCGTGCCGGCTGATTCGGTTATCCGATCCTGAACGGCTGCCAATTCGATGTCGAGGATCTTCCGCAAATGATGCTCTTTCAGGCTGCGAAATACCACGACCTTGTCGATACGATTCATGAATTCAGGCGAGAATTTTCGTTTCGCCGCCTCGAGGGCCGTCCGATATATCTTTGTATCGATCTCGCTATCTTCCTGGGGCTTGCCGGCCTTGGTCGGTGCGAAGCCGATACCACCCGAGATCATGTCCGACATTTCGCGTGCACCGAGGTTCGACGTCATGATGACGACGGTCCTCGAAAAATCAACCCGTCGGTTATCACCGAGCGTAAGAGTGGCCTTGTCGAGTATACCCAGCAGAAGCTGCCACAATGAGTCCGAAGCCTTCTCGATCTCGTCAAATAGCACGAACGTAAGCTTGGTGTCGTCCGTGTGCGCTTTGTCCAGATTCTCCTGCGTAAGCATCGGAGAGGTTTCTCGATGGCCAAGATATCCCGGAGGCGACCCGATCAGTTTCGCGATCTCATGTGAGTGCTGAAACTCCGCGCAGTCGATCTTCACCACAGAATGAGGCTCACCGAAAAGAACTTGGGCCGCGGCTTCGACGACGCGCGTCTTGCCTGAACCTGTCGGGCCAAGGAACAACATCGTTCCGACAGGCCGCGACGGATTGTTCAAGCCCGCGAGATAAATTTGAAACAGCCCGCTCACGCGCCGAACGGCGCGCTCCTGTCCGACGATCAGGTCGGACAGCTTATCCTCAAACTCTTTGGCCCGTGGACTCTTTCTTTCAGGATCGAGCAAAATACCAATTTCCGAAGTCTCCTTTCTTTTGGCCGTTTCGTGTTTCATCTTTTTCTCCTCGTCAACCCTCTGATTCCGAACCGGAGGCCGGACATTCCGGAAGACGCAATTTTAAGACCAGATATACCGAGAGCCTTCGGGGCCATCCGTCTTTAGTAACGATGATTTCAAAATTTTAGACGTTTGCTGGACGCAAAGGGTACAGGGTTGAGTTGTCCAGATGTTAAGGTGAACCGGCCCGAGCCGACCGATCTGTCGATATTTATCGCACAAATAATTGAATTGTTCAAGGAAAAAATGAATTCGGCAGGACGTGATATGCGAGTCGATTTCGATCGGTCGAAAGCCGGGCCGGTCGAACAACGGAAATGGATGGAGATACACCAAAGCGTCGGAACTGACACCTGAAGTGCCCATTTTGTCACCGCGAGAAGTTAATCGTAATACTCCAATCCAAGGTGTGTTATGAGATCTTCGCCACGGAGGTGCCTGAGCGTGTTCTTCAATTTCATAAGTTGAATAAAGATGTCATGTTCCGGATAAAGCCCGGGAGCGGTCTGCGGCGATTTAAAGTAGAACGACAACCACTCTTGAACACCCTTCATGCCAGCCCGCTGGGCGAGGTCCAGAAACAAAGCCAGATCCAGACACAAGGGCGCGGCCAAAATGGAATCGCGGCATAGGAAATCGATCTTGATCTGCATCTTGTAGCCGAGCCAGCCAAAGATGTCGATGTT
>JBDTWZ010000089.1:0-12935 GCA_040006435.1 Acidobacteriota bacterium | reverse complement strand
CATTGGCGCGACACACAACAGTCATCGATGCTTACCAAGAGCGGCATCATGGCGGGCCTCGGCGAGACGTTCGAAGAAGTGGTCGATCTGATGCGCGATCTGCGTAAGGCGTCGTGCGACATCATGACGATCGGACAGTATCTTCAGCCGTACGAAAAACGTCTCCCGGTTGAGAGATATGTAACGCCGGAAGAGTTTACTGAATGGAAGAAGATTGGCGAGGCGATGGGATTCAAGCATGTCGAGTCATCGCCATTGACGCGCTCGTCTTATCACGCACGACAGCAGACTGAAAATGGGATAGTTTCCTAGCTCGCGATCATGCTGATCTTTGAATGGGATGAGACGAAGGCAAAAAATAATCTTACGAAACATAGAGTTTCGTTTGCTGAAGCTGAGTCGGTCTTTTACGACCCAGAGTCGATAACCATCGATGATCCTGATCATTCGGGCGGAGAACAGAGGTATGTTGATGTTGGAACCTCGAGCCAGAACAGAATTTTGGTCGTGGTGTATACTGAGCGGGAAGACCGGATCCGCATAATTACTGTGCGAAAAGCAACAAGAACCGAGCGAAAGATATATGAGCAAAACGGGTAAGAGCGAGCGAGCCGAATATGACTTTTCGGGTGGCGTTCGTGGCAAACATGCCGGCTGCCTGAAGACTGGACACAAGACGGTCATTACGAACGCCGGCCGGCCGATCGAGACACGTGTAACGCGGCCCGTCATTCTCGATCCGGACGTGCAGTCTGTTTTCAAAAATTCGAAAGACGTCAACAAGGCGCTTCGACGATTGATCGAGAATCGAGCGCTAAAATAACGAGGGTCGTTCGGACGTTCGTCTGGAGTGTCTAGTAATAAGCCTCTTCGCGGGCGGCACCCGAACTTTGAAAACGGAAGTTGGATCCGTAATTTTCTCTTATTCAAATGAACGAAACTGATAACACAAACGCGATCGAGATCCTTAACCGGATCATGGAACTGGAACTGGCCGGCGTAGTCCGCTACACGCACTATGCGTTGATGGTCTTTGGCTACAACCGAATTCCGATCGTCTCGTGGCTAAAGAGCAACGGAGACGAGTCGCTGATGCACGCGAATAAGGCAGGGGAATTCGTGACGATGCTCGGTGGACATCCTTCGTTGAAGATCGGGCCGCTGCTCGAAACGCACAAACACGACATCGGCGACATCCTCCGTGAAAGCCTCGAGCAGGAACGGTCCACTCTGGAAGCTTATTATGAATTGCTAAAGCTTACCGAGGGCAAATCCGTCGCGCTCGAAGAATATTCGCGCGAAATGATATTGCTCGAAGAAATGCATCTTGACGAAGTGAACAAGATGCTTCGCCGTCCGGGCGAGATCGCACCCTTCAGCGAATAGGACGTGATGTCGTGACGATTCTCGAAACGGAGCGCCTCAGACTTCGCGAAATTAAGGTCGCCGATGCGACGTTCATACACGGGTTGATGAACGAGCCTGCGTATCTGGAATACATCGGCGACAAGGGTGTCAAGACAGTCGCCGATGCGGAACGTTTTCTGGCGAACGTCGCCCTTAAGAGTTACGACGACAACGGATTTGGCCACTATATTGTCGAACTCAGGAACGACGGGACGCCTATGGGTACGTGCGGTTACGTGAAACGTACCGAGCTGGAAGATCCGGACATTGGCTTTGCCTTTCTGCCAGAATTTCGCAAACAGGGTTACGCGCTGGAGTCGGCCACGGCGATGCTCGCCTATGGCATCGACGTCCTCGGCTTCTGCAATATTTCCGCTATAGCTACACAGAGCAATGAACGCTCGGCTCAACTTCTTTCCAAGCTGGGCTTCCGGTTTGAACGGCTTGTTTCAATGTCAAACGGCGACGAGTTGAAGCTTTTCACATTTTCAAAATGATTTACGGTCTCATTGCCGGTAATGGACAGTTCCCTTTCCGGGTCGTCGAGGGCGCCAGAAAGCAGGGCGCGAGCCTCTCGGTCGTCGCGATTAGGGAAGAGACGGACAAGCGGATCGACGACGTTGCCGATGACGTAATGTGGGTCGGGATCGGCCAACTCGGGAAGATGATCTCGTATTTTAAGACCCGCGGCGTAACCAAGGCGATCATGGCCGGACAGGTGAAACATGTTCAGATCTTTTCGGGCTCACTGCCGGACGCTCGGATGCTAAAGATGCTTTGGAACTTGCCAAAGCGAAATACCGATGCGCTGATCGGCGGAGTTGCCAATGAACTAGCAAGCGAAGGGATTGAATTGCTCGACTCAACTTTTTTTTTGCAGGATGATCTCGCGCCGCAGGGCGTCCTTACAAAACGCGAACCGACTGACATCGAGATCGGCAATATCGAATATGGTTTGCATATCGCGGACGAAATTGCGCGACTCGATCTCGGGCAGACGATCGTCGTCCGCGCAAAAGCATGTGTCGCGATCGAAGCAATGGAAGGAACGGACGCCACGATACAACGCGCGGGCGAACTCGCCAAAGGAAAGCTGACCGTTGTCAAAGTTGCCAAGCCCGATCAAGACATGCGGTTCGATGTGCCGGTGGTCGGTGTTCCGACGATCGAAACGATGAACGCGGCGGGTGCAACTTGCCTCTCGGTAACGGCCGGCAAAACGCTGATCTTCGACCGCGATGAGATGATCGCCCTCGCGAACAAGAACGACATCTGTCTCGTCGGGTCCTGACGAAACAATTTCTTTATTGCCCCGTAACACAAGAGACTGACATCGACTAAACCTTCCGGAGAGAAAATGAGAAGAGACTTTTTTGCTTTTATACTTTCACTTGCTCTGCTTGTATCGACCGGCTTCGGCCAGGTTGTTCGCATTTCACCGATCGAGCGAAAGATCGCTGCCGGCATTACTGCCGATCAGATGAGCAGCTATCTTCACTTCGTCGCCTCGGATGCAATGGAAGGTCGCGACACTCCATCACGCGGGCTGGATACGACCGCTGAGTTTCTGAAAATGAACCTTTCCCGCTGGGGTTTCAAGCCCGCGGGGGACAATGGCACGTTCTTTCAAAAGATCGAGATCAGCTCCGAGTCGGTCGATCCGGTAAACAACCTGCTTCAGATCGACGGGAGGACTTTCAATCTGAACTCGGATTTCTTTCGAATGGCGGGACATGATGGGTCGGCCAACGCGCTCATGGTTTTTGCGGGTCATGGCTGGGTCGTCAAATCGAAGAACATCGATGCCTACGAGGGCGTCGATGTGAATGGCAAGGTAATTGTTCTGCTTGGACAAGGTTTTCCGAACCGGAACACGATCACGAATATGCCGGCCGGCGTTACGCAGACTGATCTGACGGGAGCCAAAGGAAACGATTGGGCCGATCCCGTTACCTATGCGGTCGCACACGGCGCTGCGGGCATCATCCTGATCGGCTCACAGCAGTTCCATGCCGGGTGGGGACAGATGCGTGGGTTCTTTTCGCGAGGTTCGATGTACCCGACAAAGCTCCGTGATAATGTCCCGGATGAGACGAGTAAGTTGCCCGTTGCGGTAGTTTCTAACTCCGTCGCTGACACGATCTTCGCAGGAGCTGCTGCGGGCAAAGATTCGCCCACGCCGTTCGCCATTGACAAGACTATTTCCATGACGACAATGAGTCGGAGAGACGTAAAGTGGACCCAGAATGTTGTTGCACTTTGGGAAGGCCGCGACCCTGTCCTGAAGAAAGAGATGGTCGCCGTCGGCGCGCATTACGATCATGTCGGCATGAATCCGAACGCACCGGGCGAAGACAAGATTTGGAACGGAGCCGACGATGACGGCTCGGGAACCGTCGCGGTTCTTTCGATCGCCGAGGCACTCGCCAAATCGAAACTGCGTCCGCGACGATCGATCCTTTTCGTATGGCACGCCGGCGAAGAGAAAGGATTGTGGGGTTCGGCGTATTTTAATAAGTTTCCGACCGTCGATATCAAAAAGGTTGTCGCGCAGCTCAACATCGACATGATAGGCCGCAGCAAAAAGCCCGGCGACACCAATCCAAGAAACAAGGAACTGACGGGTGCGAACGAGATCTACGTCATCGGTTCCGAAATGATGAGCTCCACGCTGGGGTCGGTCGTGAAAAAAACGAACGACGGTTTTTTGAAACTGACGTACGACTATCGTTACGACGATCCGGCCGACACGAACCGCTTCTTTTTCCGCTCGGACCATTTCCATTATGCAATGAGCGGGATCCCGATCGTGTTTTGGTTCGACGGCGTGCATGAGGACTACCATGGGCCCGGCGATTCACCGGACAAGATCGACTACGCGAAAATGGAAAGAGTCGCGCGGACGATCTTTCTGACGATGTGGAAAGTTTCCGATCTTGCGGTTCGGCCGAAGATAGATAAACAGTTGCCCCCCGAGCTAACGAAGAGGTAGGGGATTCTGTACAGGTAACCGGGTAACTTGCGCACATTACCCGGTTTTCCGTGTAAATAACCGCGTGACCGGAGCAGATTACCGATTTTCCTTTACAGGCGACTTCGTAACCTGCGCTCGGTGCGAGATTCTCTGTGCTCGGCGCTGAGACGCTAGCCATTTTGGATTTGGATTGGACGTGCTCGAGATAACAACATTGGCAGGTCCGGAAGGCGGGCTTGCCCCCGCCCTTAGCAATAAGCTATATGAATGCTGATCTGAAACTGGGACGGCTGACTCCGCGGGGGGAAGCCGCCCTTCCGGACCGCAAATGTTGTTACCTTTTCTTTGTTAATTCAGAAAGTGGGCTTGTTGAAAAACTGCGGTTGGCAGGGGTCGTTTCGTTGAGAGTTTGCGATGCGGGCGGTGGACCGTTTACTGCCGGGTCCGTTATTTCTTGTCAGACTGCACGATCCGATAGGCTTCCGACTTACTCATGCCGAATTCCCGTGCGACCTTTTTCAGAGCGGCCTTGCGTTCGACGCCTTCGGATTCGAGCTGCTCAAGCCTTTGCGTTAGCGTTGCGGTTTTCGGAGCTTCGGCCGTCGGCGCGTGAGCCCGGTCAATCAGTAGAACGATCTCTCCTTTGACAGTAGCTGAAGAAAATCTGGCGTGAAGCTCGGACAATTTTCCGCGTGCAAATTCTTCGTGGAGCTTTGTTAATTCACGAGCGACGACCGAATGACGATCGCCGAGTATCTCCAAGGCGTCCGACAGTGCGGCGGCGATGCGGCGCGGTGATTCGTAGAACACGAGTGTTGCGGGTACAGATGCGATCTCCTGAAGACGTCGGCGGCGATCACCTTTCTTCGACGGCAGGAATCCTCCGAAAAAGATCGAATCGGTCGCCAGGCCAGACGCAGCAAGAGCATTCACAAACGCGACGGCACCCGGCACGGGAACGACTTCGGCGCCGATCTCGATTGCCCGGGCGACAAGCCGAAAGCTCGGATCGCAAACACCCGGGGTGCCCGCGTCCGAGACGACAGCGACCGAAATACCTTTTTGCAAAACTTCGGCGAGTTCCTCAGCACGCTCGACTTCGTTGTGTTCGTGATAGCTGATCAGTTTGTTCGAGATCTCAAAATGCGTCAGCAGCTTCCGCGTGTGACGGGTATCTTCACACGCGATCATGCCCACCGACTTCAACGTCTCGATCGCCCGAAACGTCATATCTTGTAAATTACCGATCGGTGTCGCCACGAGAAAAAGTGTACCCGGCATAAAGTGTTTGTTCGTTATCTAAACATACAGCTCGACGAACCCGGAACTCAAACACTCGGCAAAAAAAGGAAAGCCCCGGCGTGTTCGACCGGGGCTTATCCAAAAGTAGCTGGTGTCTTGTTACTAGTTAGAACGGAAGCGGAAAGGGGATGCGATTTCTCCAGTCACCCGATGAATTTCGGTTTCGATTTCCGTTCGAATAGTTCAACCGATACGCATCCGCGAGAACCCGAAGATCGTAGCTGATCTGGTTCCATTCTTGAGCGGCGCGACGGTTGGTCCGCGAACTATACAGTGCCCTATCGATTTGCGAGCCGATATCCAGAACACGCCGCGCTTCGTCCCGGCTGTTGTTCATGTTACGCCCATTTCCATATGCGTTGGCCAGATCCTTAGTCGCGTTAGCAAATCGATCTGAAAGCTGCTCGAGATTGTCGTAACGATTGTTGTTGCGGCCATAACGATCGTTACGTCGATCGTCGATGCGATCCAGGCGACGCTCGAAGTTGCGAGCACGATTTTTCAAATTCTGGATGGTTCCACGAATATTGCGATTGTAACGGCTATTGCCATAGTAATCGTTATTCCGGCCATAGCGATCGTCGTTGCGGCCATAGTGGTCGTCATCGCGGTCACGATCGCGATCGCGCCACTGAGCCGATGCGATCGAGGGGAGGGCCAGAACTACCAGCGCTAACGCAAACATCGAAACTATTTTTGTAAGTTCTTTCATTATTTTTTCTCCTAACATTATTACTATTACCCTTAAGGCTAACGCTGCTGCTTTTCGTTCCAACCCTTTCCGCACATCCGCGTTGCCATAAGTGTTTAGTGCAATGAATGTGCCAATATGGGGATTTGTCGGTAATCAAGCCCTAAGTGGGGAAATAGTACGTTTTAGCGGTTTGAGGGTGTGAATTGTCGCCCAGGTGTCTCGGCAGTCTGCGCGCATTTGGTTGACGAAGCTAACGAGATTGTAGAAAGAAAAAGGCGACGACATATCTGCCGTCGCCTTTGATCTATTATTGATTCAAGCTAGTCGCGGAGGCCGAGAGCCTGAGCTGCACAAAGTCGTCCGCCCGATGCGACTTTACCTTCCAGCGAATCAAGTTTATCCACCGTGCCCAGGATTCGCTCCCTGAGTTTTGCCACCGAGAGGTTGGGCTCATTAGCCAGGATCAACGCCGCGACACCGGAGACGTGCGGAGCAGCCATCGATGTGCCCGACGCCTCGCGATATGCGTCGCCGAGCCATGTCGACAGGATCTCTCTACCCGGAGCGGCAATATGAACCGTCTTTATTCCAAAATTGGAGAATGATGCCATTGAATCAGTATTGTCGAGCGCGGCGACACTGATCACGTTCGGCAAATCGTAGTTAGACGGATAATGTGCCCGCTTGTCGTTATCGGTTCCGCTGTTCCCGGCGGCAGCAACGAACAGAATTCCCTGCTCGCCCGCAGCGCGGATCGCGTCTTCCAACGCCCGCGAATACTGCGTCGAGCCCCAGCTCGCATTGATCACACGAACATTCACACCTTTCTGTTTGCGGTCGATGGCGTAGTTGATCGCCTCGATCGCATTCTTTGTCGTCCCAAAGCCGCCGCGGCCTAAAAACTTCAACGGCATGATACTGACGTTCCAGTTAATTCCCGCGATGCCCTCACCGTTATCACCTTCGGCGCCGATGATCCCGGCGCAATGGGTACCGTGTCCGTTGTCGTCCATCGGATCGCCGGCGTTCGCGTCGGCGTCAAAGCCGTGGACATCATCGAAGCTGCCAAGTTCATCGTCGTTGTATTCGGGAAGCGAATCAGGGCGCGTCCACATGTTCGCCGCAAGGTCTTTGTGCGTATAGTCGATGCCAGTGTCGAGGACGGCGACGACGACCTTATCGCTGCCGTGGGTCTTAAGCCAGGCTTGCAGGGCATCGATGTCGGCACGCTTCGTCCCGCCATCTTGTCCAAGGTTATTCAGTGCCCATTGATTATTGAACTCGGGATCGTTCGGCGCACCTGATGCGGGTCGATAGACGAGGTCTTTTCGCGATACGGGCTCGAGCGGATCTACCTGAATCCCATAATTCGGCTGAGCGTATTCGACGAATTCAGTCATCTCGGCGTATATCTCGGACGTTCTCTCGGCATCGGCGTTGTCCAGATCGTCGATCGACACGAGTCCCTTCACCGATTCGATCTCGTCCTCCACTATGTCGTTGTTGCGGGCAGCGATTTGTTTTATCTGTGCCAGCGATACCCCAGCCTTGAACCGAACAAGCACCTCCGGCTCAGAGTTGGCACTGCGCCTATCGGGGTCGCTGTAGGTCGAGACGGTTCTCACGATTTCGTTTGACGTTGTTTTTGCCGAACGAAGCGTCGTTTCCCAAAGCCTGATCTGCCCTAAAACTGCGGCGAGTGTGATCAGGACTACCGCGATCCCTAAGTGTATCCAGATATTGTTGCGATTCATTTCGTACTGCTCCTATCGCTTTGAGAGATTAATTACTTATCACGAAATTCTGCCCATCGAAATCGACAAGCCTGAGCTGATATTTGTCAGCTCGATATTCGTACGTCTCACTTTCGACACCCAGCTTGATCTCCCAACCGGTTGAGATCATCTGGGCCGACATTTCTCCGTCAACCGGTGCGCCCAGTGACATATCGGGAAAATCCTTCTCAGTCACCGAAATTTCTTCGACCGCACTTTCGTCAGCACCGAGCCGATTTACAAGATCGTGCTTTGCTGCTGCCGTCGCGTCGCTTTTGGTAAAATCCATTGTCTAACCTTTGATTCCAAGATTTTGATATTTTTACGAACGATAGTCAATAAATGTTCGACGCCAAAAAATGATTGCGTGCCGCCCGAAAACTTTCCATAATCGAGCCTATTATCACGGAGCGTGAGCAAAACGCTGCCAACTAATTATCAGAATCAAACTATCATTCAACTGGTTTCCTTGAAAGAGCCGCCGAAAGGCGGCTTTGCTATTGAGGATTAAGCCGCCGGTAAGAAAAGTTGCGGATGATCTCAACCAGTGCCGGTACGATGTATGTCGCACATGCCGCCCCCAGGATCGCACCTGTTACAACCCTTGAGAGGTGCGTGTTCTCCCAGATACCGAACACCGTCAGGGCCCAGTCTATTGTGATCGGTACCAACGACAGAAAAAGCCAGACTCGAGGTATGGCCTCGATCTCATCGATGTGCCGCCAAAGCGGATAAACCAGGATTCCGGCCAGCAGCCCGAAATAAACACCAAAGCAACGCGAGCAGACCGCCATTTGATGTCCCGCGATGTGTAGCGAACGCTCGGGGATCTGGTGGCAGATGTAGCTAAAGAATGTGTAGATTGGCGATGCGGCAGCAGCAAACCCTTCGGCCAGGAACAGCGGTGCGGTGGTGATCACGCCGACCCAGACCAACACGACTGCAGAGGTTATCGCCCACACGTTGAATGCCTGAGTTCGGAATCGTTTCCGAAAATCGATGGGGATGTAGATGTCAGCGGGTTCGGTCATCTGGTCAGAACCGCACGCGGTCAAGGGCGGTTAAAGCATATTTTCCGGCAGATGTTAATAGGTTATGGTAAACCGCCCGCTACCGCAGGTGGTTCCGACTTCGACTTCGTAGTCTCAGCAAGCGCCTTCTCTGTTTCGAGAATATGATGCGTTGTCTGAATCACGGTGTCCGGGTTCAGTGAGATCGAGTTTATTCCCTTTTGTACAAGAAACTCGGCAAACTCCGGATAATCAGACGGCGCTTGTCCGCAGATACCGATCTTCTTCCCGGCGCGGATCGCCGCGTCGATCGCCATCGCGACCATCTTCTCGACGGCTCCGTTTCGCTCGTCGAACAGATGCGCGACCATTTCCGAATCGCGATCGAGACCGAGCGCAAGCTGCGTCAGATCGTTCGACCCAATCGAGTATCCGTCGAATACCTTCAAAAATTCGTCTGCAAATACGACGTTCGCCGGCAGCTCGCACATTGCATAGATCTCAAGGCCATTCTCGCCCTGGACGAGTCCGTGTTCCGCCATCAGCGCGATGACCTTCTTGCCTTCCTCAACCGTCCGGCAGAAAGGGATCATCGGTGTGATATTTGTCAGTCCCATGTCTTCGCGGGCCCGAAGCAACGCCAGACATTCCAGCTTGAAGCCCGCTTTGTAACGATCGTCGTAATATCTCGACGCACCGCGAAAACCGATCATCGGATTCTCTTCCGTCGGCTCGAATTCGCGACCGCCGATCAGCATCGCATACTCATTCGATTTGAAATCCGACATGCGTACGATCGCCGGTTTCGGATAAAAGGCTGCGGCGATGCGCCCGATACCCTCGGCGAGAGAGCGGACGAAAAACTCTTTCGGATCTTCCTCCAGGATTCGACGCGAAATCGTCTCGATGTCTTCGCGACGTTTAAGATTCGGATAATTTACCAAAGCCATCGGGTGAATCCCGATGTGATTGTTGATAATGAACTCGAGGCGGGCGAGACCGACGCCGTCATTTGGCAGACGGGATACGGAAAACGCGTGATCCGGATCGCCGACGTTCATCATGACCTGCGTCTTCGGCCGTTCAGTGTCGGTGATCTTATGTTTCTTGATCTTGAAATCGACTTTGCCGTAATAAATATTTCCGACATCGCCCTCGGCGCACGAGACCGTGATGTCCGATCCGTTCTTCACCTTTTCCGTCGCGTCCCCAGTGCCAACGATACATGGAATTCCAAGTTCACGGCTGATGATCGCGCTGTGACACGTGCGGCCTCCGCGTTCGGTTACGATCGCTGATGCACGCTTCATGATCGGCTCCCAAGCCGGGTCGGTCATCGTCGTAACGAGAATCTCGCCTTCCTTAAAACTCGTTAACTTCGACGCATCGAGCATCACGTGTGCAATCCCTTGCCCGATCCTTTCGCCTACTGCTACGCCCGAAGTAAGCGGCGCTCCGTGACCGCCAGTCAACTCGTACGTCTCGATAAAGTTGTTCTCGGATTTTTGAGCGTGAACGGTTTCGGGCCTCGCCTGCAGAATGAACAATTCGCCCGAAATGCCGTCCTTCGCCCACTCGATATCCATCGGTTGATGACGGCCGGCGAGTTTTGAATAATGGTCCTCGATCGCGCATGCCCACTCGGCGAGCTGTAAAACTTCGAACCCTGCAAGGCAAAATCGGTTTCGCTGAGTCGCAACGACATCTCGAACCTGGGTTCCGGTTCCGTCGTCGGCAAATACCATTTTCACTTCCTTAACCCCGAGTTTTCGCGTGATGATCGGCCGGAAACCCTGCTTGAGGGTCGGCTTGAAAATGATCCACTCGTCCGGCGTCGCCATTCCCTGTACTACGGCTTCGCCCAAACCCCACGCGCCGTTGATGACGACCGCTTCACGAAAACCGCTCTCGGTGTCGAGCGTGAACATGACGCCGCTCGCCGCAATGTCCGACCTGACCATCGGCTGAATGCCGATCGAAAGAGCAACATCGAAATGATCGAAACCTTTCGCCGTCCGGTATGAGATCGCCCGGTCGGTCCAAAGCGATGCATAGCATTCGCGACAGGCTTCGATCAATCTCTGGTCGCCGCGCACATTGAGGATCGTGTCCTGCTGTCCGGCGAAAGAGGCGTCGGGAAGATCTTCGGCCGTTGCCGACGAGCGGACCGCCACCTCGAAGGCTTTCTTTCCGATGCGATCGCCGAGACGTTTGTACGACTCGAGGATCGCGGTTTCGACGTCTTTTGGAAACGGTGTATCGAGCATCATCGCCCGGGCTTCGCCTCCGACACGCGCGAGCTCTTCAAGGTTGTTTGTGTCCAACCCCTTTAGCAATTTTTTCAATCGCCCGCGCAGGCCGTCGGTTTCGAGCAGCAGGTGGTAGGCGTGGCTGGTGGTCGAAAAACCGTCGACGGCACGAACTCCCTGGCCGGTCAATTCACGAAACAACTCACCGAGGCTCGCGCATTTTCCGCCGACGAGAGCGACGTCGCCCGCTCCTACCTGGCTGAAATCTAAAACGTTTGGATTGGACGTTCCCATGTCTCTTGCGGGTCGGTGTTCAGTGTTCAGTGTTCGCAGTGCACTTACGACCTATTGATCACTGACCACCGACCACCGAACGCTGCCCCCGACCACTGCCTAAAATCTGATCACTGCATCCGGCCCGCCTTCGACGTGAACGGTGTCCACAAATCGAATGCTCTTGCTGTCGGTCGTCATGACGACCGAGTGCGTGCGTTTGCCCGCGCCGAAAAACCGTACGCCGCGTAGCAAGGCTCCGTCCGTTACACCCGTCGCCGCGAAGATGATCTTCTTACCCGGGGCAAGATCGTTCGTGTCGTAGACCTTGTCCGGATCGGTGATTCCCATTTCTTTTAAGCGCTGCATCACGGTTTCCGCCGGCGGCACCTTTGTCCGATCGATCCCAAGACGCTCGGGATCGAACACAAGCTTCGCTTGTATCTCACCGTTAAGGCATTTCATCGCAGCGGCCGTTATCACGCCTTCGGGCGCACCACCGATCCCTATCAGCGCATGTATATTAGTCCCCGCCACCGCTGCGGATATTCCAGCGGAAAGATCGCCGTCCGAGATCAGACGGATGCGTGCACCGGCCGCGCGGACCTCGTCCACGAGTTTTCTGTGTCGCGGCCGCTCCAGACAGATAACGGTAAGATCTTCGACATCGCGGCCAAGCCGTCGGGCAATATTTTTGAGATTCTCCTCGACAGGCGCGTCGATGTCGACCGCTCCTCGCGATGACGGGCCGACAACGATCTTGTCCATGTAGATGTCGGGCGCGTTTAACAGGCCTCCGCGTTCGGCCGCCGCGAGAACGGCGATCGCGTTGTTCGCACCAAGTGCGCAGAGGTTCGTTCCCTCGAGCGGGTCGACAGCTATATCGACTTCAGGAAACTCGGCCCGTGCTTCGTCAGAGAAAATGCCGCCCCCCAATTCCTCACCGATATAAAGCATCGGAGCCTCGTCACGCTCGCCTTCACCGATAACAATGCGGCCTCGCATCGGGACCGTGTCCATCACTTCGCGCATCGCCTCAACCGCAACGTGGTCCGAATGTTTTCGGTCGCCCTGACCCATGGTTTTCGCGGATTCGATAGCCGCGGCTTCGGTAACACGCAGAAAATCCAGAGCCAATTCGCGTTCAGCTTTGATCGTTTTCATCCTATTTGTCCTGAGAATTTACGCCTTTTTTTGTTTGAAATATGAACGCATTCTACCACTTGTCGAACCTCATTTGACAAGTTAAGC
>JBDTWZ010000088.1:0-13220 GCA_040006435.1 Acidobacteriota bacterium | reverse complement strand
AAGAATCCCATCGGTTTCTTATCGTAAGAGATGAGCATGTTCTTCGTCTGACGGTAATGGTCGAGCATCATCAGGTGATTCTCGCGGCCAAAGCCTGATTTCTTGTATCCGCCGAACGGAGCGTGGGCCGGGTAGTTGTGATAATTGTTCACCCACACACGGCCGGCTTGGATCGCACGCGGTACACGATAAAGCTCGTGAGCATCGCGAGTCCAGACGCCGGCACCGAGACCGTACAACGTGTCGTTCGCGATCTCGATAGCCTCCGCTTCATCCTTAAACGTCGTAACGCACGTGACAGGTCCGAATATCTCTTCCTGAAAGACGCGCATTTTATTGTGGCCTTTCATGATGGTCGGCTCGATGTAGTAGCCGTCCTCGAGGTCGGAGTTCTTGTAGGCCTTGCCGCCGCAAAGGATTTCCGCACCTTCATCCTTTCCGATCTGTAGATAGTTGAGAATTTTCTCGTACTGATCCTGACTCGCCTGTGCGCCCATCATCGTTGTCGGATCGAGCGGGTGGCCCATCTTGATCTGTTTCGTCCGTTCCACAAACCGCGCGATAAATTTGTCGGCGATCGATTCCTGAACGAGAACGCGCGACGGACACGTGCAAACTTCGCCTTGATTCAGCGCGAAGAGCGTCGCACCTTCGAGACATTTGTCGAAGAATTCGTCGTCGGCGTCCATCACGCTCTCGAAGAAAACGTTTGGTGATTTGCCGCCGAGTTCGAGCGTCACAGGTATCAAATTCTGCGACGCATATTGCATGATCAAACGGCCGGTCGTCGTTTCGCCGGTGAACGCAACCTTCGCGATCCGCGAACTGGTCGCGAGAGGCTTGCCGGCCTCGACGCCAAAACCGTTGACGATGTTAAGCACGCCCTTCGGTAAAAGATCGCCGACCAATTCGGCCCAGATCAAAATACTGGCCGGTGTCTGTTCGGCAGGTTTGAGAACGATACAGTTGCCCGCCGCTAACGCAGGAGCTATCTTCCAGGTCGCCATCAAAATGGGAAAGTTCCACGGGATGATCTGGCCGACGACGCCGAGCGGTTCCTTGATGATCACCGATAGTGTGTTTTGGTCGAGTTCCGATGCACTGCCTTCTTCGGCTCGGATGACGCTGGCAAAATAGCGGAAATGATCGATCGCCAGCGGAATGTCGGCGGCCATCGTTTCGCGGATCGGCTTGCCGTTATCCCATGTCTCGGCACGCGCGAGCATTTCGAGGTTCTGCTCCATTCGGTCTGCGATCTTGAGGAGAATGTTGCTGCGCTCGGTCGCCGAGGTCTTGCTCCAGGTCTCAAACGCCGCGTGTGCCGCGTCTATCGCTGCCTCGACGTCGGCTTCCTGCGAACGGGCGACCTTGGTAAAGGATTTGCCGTCTACCGGGGATGTAACGTCAAAATACTCGCCGCTCTTCGGCGCGAGCCATTCGCCGCCGATGTAATTTTCGTATTGTTCTTTGAATTTCGGAATGTCGAAAGACTTTTTTGCTTCGGCCATTGTTGGTGCCTCCTTGTGGCTAAAAGTGCGGAACCCATCAGTCAGGTTCGCCGGTGAATTGTTCGGAATGGCTCAATTGTAGCACCGGAAACGTAATACGGGAATTAATGTTCTGATGGCGGGTGATCAGTTTCAAAACGTCCGCGGCCGGGTACCGGCGGCATGCATTTAGCCGTGGCCTTGAGGCCACGGAAGGTGTCGAGTGGTCCGGACCTGCCGCGTCAGCGGCAGTTGATTCAAGTGCCGCTGACGCGGCACGCGCATTGTGATCAAGGACCGTGGCCTCAAAGGCCACGGCTAAACGCATTTGTCCGCTACCGCGGCCCGCAGCCTATCCGGGTGCTACGCGATTCCCATCTTTCTGTAAACATCCTTGAGGGTTTCACTCGCGATCGCACGGGCTTTTTCCGCGCCTGGTTTGAGGATGGCGTCGAGAGCCGCGTCGTCATAGTGTTTTACGCGATCTTGAAACGGCCGCAAGAATTCGACGACCGTTTCGGCAAGCTCGGTCTTTAAATAGCCGTAGCCTTTGCCTTCAAAATATCGCTCGCATTCTTCGGTCGGCTTGCCGGTCAGCAGATGATAGATCG
Source organism: Acidobacteriota bacterium (assembly GCA_040006435.1). Classification (GTDB taxonomy): domain Bacteria; phylum Acidobacteriota; class Blastocatellia; order Pyrinomonadales; family Pyrinomonadaceae; genus OLB17. The sequence goes on along the minus strand of JBDTWZ010000088.1, from coordinate 11,122 downwards.
TCAACAGGTTCGTGATCGCGGGCCGATCCAGATCGAATTTGATATCGGTCCCTGAATCGGTCACTGCGCGTTTGATCTTTTTCGTTATCGTGTCGCCGTCGTCGAGCAGGAAAATGGAGCCGTTAGGATTCTCATCCGACTTCGACATCTTTTTCTGCGGATCCTGAAGCGATTTTATGTTCGCCCCAACCGGAGGAATGTAAGGCTCGGGAATTTTGAACGTTTCGCCGAAGTCGCGGTTGAACCGTTCGGCCAGATCGCGCGTCAGCTCGAGATGCTGTTTCTGATCCTGACCGACGGGGACGAGGTCGGTTTGATAAAGCAGGATATCGGCCGCCATCAGCACTGGGTACATCAATAGGCCAGAACTGGAGCGCTCGCTATTGTCTTTGCCCTTGTCTTTGAACTGAGTCATCCGTTCAAGCTCACCGAGCCTCGAGATGCACGCGAGTATCCACGTTAGCTCGGTGTGTTCGGTGACGTCCGACTGGATGAAGATCGTTGATTTCTCAGGATCGATTCCGGCGGCTAGATAGATCCGGGCAAGGTCGCGTGTTTTTTGACGAAGCGTTGCGGGATCCTGCGGCAGCGTGATCGCGTGCAGATTTACTATGCAGTAAAGGCTCTCGTACTCATCCTGAAGTGCCACCCAGTTCTTGAGCGCACCGAGATAGTTGCCGATATGAAGTTGACCCGTCGGCTGAGCGCCGCTAAAGATGCGTTTTTTCATCAAACTAATATAAAGCGACGAGTATGTATGCAAGTGCGAGCCGAAACGGATAGATGATTATGCTGAACACGCCGATGTAGATCAGAAACATAAGGATCAGAAAGCCGAACTGTTCGAGCATGTTCAAAATCGGCTCAGCACTTTCGGGCAGAAAGGTCGCGAGGATCTTGCTTCCATCCAACGGGGGAAATGGCAGCAGGTTGAACACGAACAGCGAGAGATTCAAGAACATCAGATTGCTGACGAAAATAACAAGCGGGTTTGTCGCGCGCCCGAAAAAATCGGCAGGTGTGAAGCCTTGTGTCATTAGGATCTTCGCAAGTGCGATCCCGATCACGAGCAAAATCAAATTTGCGAGCACACCCGCGATCGAAACCATCACGTTCGCGAGTTTGTAGCGTTCCCATTTACTTGGATCTACGGGCGTCGGCTTTCCCCAGCCGATAAGCGGGATGCTGCCAAGCGCACCGCCCATGGAGCCGAGAATGAATGCGACTATCGGAATCAGCAGCGTTCCTATCGGGTCGGTATGTGCAACAGGATTCAGCGTTACACGGCCGAGCATATACGCCGTGTCATCACCAAATTTGTATGACATCCACGCGTGCCCGGCTTCATGAACCGACACCGCGAGCAGCAGGACCACCATGAAAATCACGAGATGGCTGACGAGAGTTGCAATGTCGATCTCACCCATTTATAGCCTCGAAATGTCGGCCGCATCGAACGCAAGCCGAAACGCATGTGCGTTGTCTTTAGGTTTGAATTGTGCCATTCTTTCAGCACAAAATAAAACGGTTACGGGTGAAAGATTGGATGCTGAAACCCATGCTTTTCAGCGATTAAATAGGTCTATCGGTCTAGGCGAACGTCGGATGCCTGCGCTCCAGTTAAGTTCCATATGAAGAAACATATTGTTTGCATTGCAAGCGAACAGAAGGGAAATGAGTTTCTCGACGAGGCGCATAGCGCCGGATGGCACGTCACGCTTGTCACGCGAAAAAAGCTCCTCGATGAGCCGTGGGTCTGGACCGCGCTAAACGACGTAAAGACCGTTGAAGACAACGCTTTGCCGGAAGACTATATTCGCGCGGTGACAAACGTTGCGGGTATGCGGAAGATCGATCGGATCGTAGGGCTTGACGAATTCGACGTGACGACAGCCGCACGCGCCCGCGAGCATCTTCAGCTCGGCGGAATGACAAGTTCGCACTCGCTCCGGTTTCGCGACAAACTGTCGATGCGAAATATCGCGGACGCCGCCGGGATCCCCTGTCCCGACTTTACGTCGGTCTTCAACCAGGCCGGGATCGAAGATTTTCTCGAACGGGTTCCGGCACCATGGATCGTCAAACCGCGGTACGAAGTGTCCGCCTTTGGCATCAAGAAGTGCGAAACAAAAGAACAAGTTTGGAAAGTACTTCAGGATCTCGATTCGCGCAACAACTGGCGGGATCATCCATCGCAATTTGTTTTGGAACGCTTTATTGCCGGGAACGTCTTTCACGTCGATTCGATCGTCGATAAAGGAAAGGTCCGGGCGTGCGGCGTTAGTCAATACGGAACACCGCCGTTTAGCGTGACGCATTACGGCGGGGTATTTACGACGTCGATCGTTTCATACCGCTGCGAGGAAAGGAAGCAACTTGAAAAACTGAATACACAACTTCTGGAGGCATTCAATTACGAAAGCGGAGTGTCACACGCGGAGTTTTTGCAAAGCGAAGCTGACGGGCAGTTCTATCTGCTTGAGGTCGCCTGCCGCGTCGGCGGCGCATACATCGCAAATGTTCTGGAACATGCGTGCAATTTTAATCTGTGGCGCGAGTGGGCAAAGCTTGAGACATCGACGCCGGAGAAACCGTACAAGCTGCCAAAGCTAAGAAAGGATTATGCCGGCGTCGCACTCGCTCTCGCGAACCGGGACACCCCCGACACGTCGCATTACGAAGACTCGGAGATCGTCTATCGCGTATCGAAGCAGAAACACGTCGGCTTGATATTTTATTCACGCAAGCAGAAACGCGTGAGTGAGCTGCTCGATTCCTATTCCCAACGTATCGCGGAAGATTTTCTCGCGGTTGCTCCTGCCAAGGAAAGATACGACGATTGAGGGAGGAGTCTGGTGAGTCTGGCGAGTCTAATGAGTCTAACGAGTCTGACGAGTCTAACGAGTCTGGCGGGTCTAACGAGTCGATTGAGTCTGGAGACTCTTCCGAGGTAGTCGGCTCGCGAACAATGAAAGCTTTCCGCCCAACAGACTCGGTAGACTCGTTAGTCTCAATAGACTCGTCAGACTCAACAGACTCAATAGACTCGCCAGACTCGTCAGACTCATTAGACTCGTCAGACTCAACAGACTCAACAGACTCGTCAGACTCAATAGACTCAATGAACGCCCTAGATCACGACCTCGCCAAACATTTCCCGGCACTTCTAAAGTTCGAATCGACTCCCGAGATGGAAGCGTCAGAACTGTACGCGCGGATCCGGCCGCAGGTTGAGCAGATATTGAATGCGGTGGTTAGCGAGCAACTGTCAGTACCACCCGCGATAGCGGAAAGGTCGGTATCGGCAAACCCACCCACTACCGTAGGCGGTACCGACAAGATCCGTGCTCTCGCCTGGAACATCGAACGGGGAAATGTATTCGAGGGCATCGTCGATGCGCTCCAAAATCACGATCAATTGAAAGAAAAGGACGTGCTGCTTCTCACCGAACTCGACTATGGAATGGCACGGAGTGGAAACCGATTTGTCGGTCGCGAGATCGCGGAGAGCCTCAAAATGAATTATGCATTCGCTCCGGTCTACATCGCACTGCAAAAGGGAAGCGGCGTCGAATCGGAGAGCGAAGGTGAGAATACGAAGTCGATCCACGGCCTTGCGATGTTCTCGAGGTGGCCGATGAAGAATGTCCACGCCGTCCCGCTGCCCAACGGCAAAGACAAGATGTGGGGAAAAGAAAAACGTCTTGGATATTTGCGGGCATTGTTTGCGGAGATCGAACATCCGACGGGCACGTTTCGCGCGGTTACGGTCCATCTCGACGCGCATTGTTCGCGGATGCATCGACATCGACAGATGAAGATCATTCTCGATCACCTCGATACGCTAACGCCGCTCCCGACCCTGATCGGCGGCGATTGGAACACGACGACGTTCAATGCGCAGAATGCCCGGCGAGCCATTCTCGGATACTGGCGTCGCGTGATGATGGGTGTAAAAAATGTGGTAACGAACCATTACCCGCATCCCGATCGATATTTCGAAAAAGCACTTTTCGGCGAGCTCGAATCGCGCGGTTACGAGTACAGATCGCTCAACGAATCGGGTGCGGGCACGATCCACTACGACGTCGGCAGTATCGAAAAGAACACGAATCTTCGTGACTGGGTGCCGGAATGGTGCTTTCCATTCATCTTCTGGGCGGCGAACCGCGTCGGGGGCCGGGTTTCCGGACGACTCGACTGGTTTGTCGGTAAAAACCTCGACCTTGCCCCGGGAACCAGTCCGCAAACGGTCGGAGATCTTGTGGATATTGACGGCGTTCCGCTGTCGGACCACGACGCCATCACTTTGGACTTTGTCCTCTCTGGCAAGTAGAATCGCATTCTATGGAAGTAGCATTTTGTCAGACCATGAGTTTTAACGCGGACACGTTCGAATACGAGGCCGTTGCGCAGGAGAACGGTAACGCGACGATCATCAAGTTTCCGATCGACGAGAAAAAGTTCAGCCCAGGCGATGTAGTTGTCGTCGTGTCGGGTGAAGACGTCAATTTTCATGGGATCATTGGAAAGATCGAGGACGGCCACGCATTCGCGACCGATCCGAAAGGCTCGCTGCTGCCGGCCGGCGTCCAGTAATAGGTTTCGAGTTCCAGTTCCAGGTTCCGGGTTGAAAATTCGCAACTGAACATAAAATCTGACTACTCTTTTGTAGAAACTAGAAACTAGAAACCAGGAACTAGAAACTATTCACGGGGATGTAGCTCAGCTGGGAGAGCGCGGCGTTCGCAATGCCGAGGCCAGGAGTTCGATCCTCCTCATCTCCACCATCATCTCAACAAGGGCGCGAACGACCGTGCCCTTTGTTGCGCTCTGCTGCAGTTGGCGAATCACACACCCGCGGACGACGTTGATGTATACCCGAAGCGCGTGACGAAACCGATCTTCTGCGCCACAGTCCGCATTTTTCGATTACAATACGTAAGAAGGCTTTTTTAGGATCAGGCAAGGACTCCGCCAACACCTGCGGTTTTTGCACCGGTTCTCACGGCCGGTGCGAATGTTACGTCGTTCAACCAAACCTGACACGAGGTAATATCAAACCAGTAACGCAAGAAAAAGGAATAACTACATGAAACGAATCAAGGGACGGATCAAACTAGCCTGCATCGCTGCATTTGCCATTTCCGGATCGGCACTTCTGTTTGCCGGCAACGGCAACCTGGCAACGCCTGCGGAAGCTTTTAGCGATGGGCCCCCGCCCGGCTTTACGGGAGCACCGGGCGAGCAAACATGCACGAGCTGCCACTCGGGTACGGGCACCGCCGGAACGTTTACCATCATGCAGCCCCAAGCCTACGTTCCGGGTAGGACATACGCGATCACGGTAAGACACGTTAACGCCGACACCTCTCGCCTCAAGTGGGGGTTCCAGTTGACCGCACTGGCGGGCGACACGATGGCCGGTTCATTTTCAGACGCCGCAGGCGGGATCACGCAGATCGTCGGCGGCGTAAACCGCGATTACATCGAGCACACGCAAGCCGGGACATTCGCAAATCAGACCGGCGGAGCGCAATGGTCATTCAACTGGACCGCGCCCGCGACCGATCTCGGCCCCGTCACATTCTATGCGGCGGGAAACCAGGCCGATGGCAACGGTTCCGCGAGCGGCGATATCATTCTTGCTACGACCGCGACGTCCCAAGTAGTTAATAGATCTCCGTTCGATTTCGATGGCGACCGCAAGACGGATATCGGAATATACAGACCCGGGCCGAGTGAATGGTGGATCAACAGGAGCACAACGTCGCAGACTTTCGCCCTTCAGTTCGGTACGAGCGGAGACTCGGTGGTCGCGGGCGATTTTACAGGCGACGGTAAGGCAGATATCGCCAACTGGCGTCCCTCCGACGGATTTTGGTTCATCCTCCGCAGCGAAGATTTCTCGTTTTACGCGTTTCCATTCGGAACCACGGGTGACATCCCTGTTCCCGCGGATTTTGACGGCGACGGAATAACGGATCCGGTGATCTTTCGGCCGTCCTCGACACTGTGGTTTATCGCACGATCGTCCGGCGATACGCAGATCGTACAGTTCGGGCTGCCAAATGATAAACCCATGCCTTCAGACTTCGATGGCGACGGAAAGGCTGATCTTGCGGTGCGACGTCCGACCGGCGGCAATAGTGAATGGTGGATCAGTCGCAGTACGGCCGGTCCTATGGCTCTTGTTTTTGGCGTCGAAACTGATCTTGGGGTGCCGGGAGACTACACCGGCGACGGGAAATCCGATATCGCGTTCTGGCGGCCGTCGACCGGATTCTGGTACATCCTGCGTAGCGAAGATCTTTCGTTCTTTGCCGTCCCGTTCGGAACTACCGGAGATGTTCCGGTGCCCGGCGATTACGATGGCGACGGTAAGTGGGACAGGGCCGTATTCCGCCCGAGCGATACGAACTGGTTCATCGACCGGACAACCGCCGGCGTTCAGATCGTCCAGTTCGGTGCTGCCGGCGACAAGCCGATCCCGAATGCGTTCGTTCGCTGACACAGTAACTAGATCGGTTGTCGGGTTGAGATCTTCCAGCCAGGAGATCTCATTCCCGGCATCGTTTCCTTGAGCGTCGCGTGAAACTGGTTGACTCTATGCCTGACTGATACGAGCCTTGGTAGAATGCCGTAAATCGGTTCTCCGCGGGCGGGCTTTCCCGATTTTCGATACCTTCAGAAAATTCTAGAAAAATTAAAGTCTTCGTTTTGGTTTTTGTACTAAGCTCCCTGAGCTATCGACAAACTGGTGAACGAGCTTGCCCGCCGGAATATTGTTTCGGTGTTGTGTGAAAGGTTGTCGGGAGATCTGTCCCTTTTACGATGACTCTTCCCGCGATGCGCATTCGCGACGATATACGCCCGTTCAACGTTCGCCCATTTCAAATAAATCTTGTTCAGGAGGCTCCCACAATATGAGTCATGTACGATTTAATATCTCCGATAAGGACCGGTGTATCTCCGGCGACCTGCACGGCTCGATGACAGAACCGTTGATCGCATCGCTCACCGCCGAACCAGAAACTATACCCGAGTTCGAAACAGCACTTAGCCGTTTCGTAAGGGCGGATTCCGACTGGCCGCCGCTTCACGGCTTCAAGAGCGGCGAGGACCTCGAGCCCTACGATGCAGGGATCGTCGCGATCGATCTCTATGGCCGTACCGTGGGCTTCGATACGACCTACACCATTCCATACGCGACAGGCAGGGTCCGAGTGCCCCCCGAGTTTGCCGATGAAGAAGACGATACGTTGATCCATTACAAGCTGCCTGACGATTGGATCTTTGTTGAATCGATGCCCCTCTACCGCGGAACCAGGAAGGCCCAACGCGAAGATCGGTTGCGACGAGCTCCGTTCGACGCACGTCCGATACTTTTCGGCAGGCCGCTGATCGCGTATATAGCGCTCTCCATTTCCGAAGTACCGGATCTCGACACCGACGATTGTTTTTCGGATATCCACGCCGATTGGTTAGTCTCCACTCGACGGGACCTTCGCGGCCGCACCCCTCGCGAAGTATTTCTGGAGAAGCAGGATTTCATTGACTTCGATCTACAGTCGCGTTCGATCCAGTGGTCGATCACAAAAGTTTGCCCTTCGCCGCTGCCGAGGAATTCGTTCGCCTATTTGAATGCCGGTTTTGGCACCCATGAATGGGTCCTTTACTACGATCTGATCCGATATCTTTTGAACGAGGCCGCCCAGCGTCGCAGTTCCGACCCCGGCGAAATGGAGGCGGAGATCAACCGCCTGTCGAGATTGCGCGATGAATGGCTAAGAACACCCGATATGGAAATTTCCGGGCGAACGCCGTTGGAGGTGATCGATCTCGAGCGGCAGAGGCTGAACATAGCCTTGTCGTCGAGCGAGACCTTGATCGATGAGAATTGTCCCTGCTGCGTCGCGCTCGCAGAAGATTTCGACACGCCGATGTTTTGGTTCCTCGACGGCTGCAATATGGAAGACCGCTTCGAATTCTCATCGTTCAAAACGCTAGAAGAGTGGAAAGCCGACCAACGAGAAAGGGAAAAGTTTCACCGCGAATTTGAAAGGAATTATAGCGAGGGTTCCGACGCCGACCGACCGACGACGAGTGAGTTAGAGCGTCCCTGAGGGTGCTCGTTGAACGGGGCGGGGGCGAGCACGTCGGTTGAAACCACCGCGGCAAGAGGCTGTCAAGTTATGGGGCCTCTAGTGGCAACATTGCGGCCCGGAGGATTTGATCTATAATTTTCGATCATGGACATTCTATGGTCGGAGTTGACGGGTGGACTCCCGGCCGGCACACACCTCACAATCTTGCTCCTCAGGCTTGTGACCGCGACTCTTCTCGGAGCGGCGATAGGTTTCGAACGACAGCGGGCCGGTAAAGCGGCCGGTTTGCGAACGCATATTCTCGTTGCGTCCGGTACGACAGTTTTTATTCTCGCGTGCCTCGGTGCCGGCATCAAGACAAACTCCGACGGTATTTCCCGCGTTATCCAGGGAATAATAACAGGCATTGGATTCGTCGGTGCCGGCAGCATCCTGAAACGCGAAACCGGGGGCAACATCCAGGGCGTGACGACATCGGCGGGGATCTGGATGACGGCTGCGATCGGCGTTACGATCGGCCTGGGTGGCCTCGGGCTGGCGATCATGGCGACGATCCTGACGCTTGTCATTCTACGCGTCACGGTCTGGTTCGAGGGTCAGGGTTCCCGTACAGATAGAAATGCGTGATCGCTAAACCAAGCCCTTGCGGCTCTGCCGCGTAGCAGCGCCGCGCCGCATTGCTTGGCGGCGAAGCCGCATCAATACGCCGATTTGTCCTTCCTCCAATTCAGAATGATCATCAGAAGCAACGCAATACCCGTCGCGACGATCACGCCGTAAAAACCGACCGAGTAGTCACCGCCCGACCTGTCGGCCAGCCAACCGGTGATCAGTCCACCAACAACGGCCCCAAGTGTCTCGCCGATCGTGATCGCCCCGAGAATCTTTGGATAATCACGCCTGCCGAAAAAGTCGGCGGCGAGCCGTTGTATCAGGACAAACGCTCCGCCGTAGCCGAGACCGAACGGTACGAGAAAGACGAAGGCTGTCGTCGCGTTAAGGTCCAGAAGCAGGAACGTCGCACCGAACATGACCGTGGTGCAGATCAGGATCAGACGCACCGGAGAAAATATGTCACTTAGATACCCGAACAGAAATTTTCCCCCGAGGCTGAGCGCGAACAGAGCCGACAACACGAACGTTCCCTGCCACGGCGTGAATCCGATCTTCGCAGTCTGAAGGATGAGCTGCTGGCTGGTGACAAAAATAGGATAAAAGATCAGAGCCGCTCCGGTAGCAAAGATCCAGAACACATCTGTTCGGAGCGCTTCGGCGAAGGTCAGTCCATCACTCGCCATCGCCCCCGGCAGATCATCCGCTACCGGATCGCCATCCGGGACCTCGCCTGCGTCTGCCGGATCCGATCTCACGAAGAGCACGATCGCCGGCACGAGGACAAGCCAGATAATAAAGCTGACGAGGACCATCGCAGTCCGCCAGCCAAAACGCTCGATTAGCGGAGTAGCGAGCGGCGGGATGACGACCCCGCCGATGCTCGTCCCGGTCAGCAAAATTCCGAGCGCGGTGCCGCGGCGCCGCACGAACCAGTTTGAAACAAGCACCACACTCGGCAGAACGCCGACGAAACCGAGTGAGATCCCCATGATGATCCGGGCCGCGTAAACCTCTGGCGCCGACGTCGCTAATGCGTGCAGCATCAACCCGCCACCGAGAAGCCCACAGCCGACGAGCATCAAATTCTTCAGGGGATACTTTTGTATCAGCCACCCTGCGAGCGGTGAGATCAATCCCGAAAATAAAAACGTAAGTGACGCGCCGAATGCGATAAAGCTCTCAGCTCGGTCGGCGGCTACATAGCCGCTCGAAGCGAAGTCCTCGCGGATCGACCTGTAGAAAACCGGAATGCCGCCGATCGACAGGCCATTACTGACGACCAGCGCGAGGGTCGCAATCGCGACGATCACCCAGCCGTAATAAAATCGAGTTTGCGTGTCGGACATTATTTACCGGTGTGGCTCCGTGCCGATTTCTTTTTTCGTGTCGTTTCGCGTGCGTTCGTGGTTTCAGTTATTGCCAAGGGGCTGAGCAAAGCTGAAACCACGGACTCACACGAAGTGACACGAAAATAGAGTTCTAAGTTCGTGTGTAATCTTTAACGTATTCGGGAAGGGACTTTGAGCCGTCGAGGCGGAGATCTGCGATTGGCGTCCCGGCTGTCATCGACAAAGGCAGAACTCCTGCCCAGACGTCCATCGCATAGTCTTCTTCGTCGTCTTTTGGATCGCCAGTGCGGATCTTTGCCGAAGCCTCATCGATCGCGAGTTTCAATACCGTCGTCGCCTTCAACTCAAGCTCATTCGGCCAACGGACATCCGCCCATCGGCCGGGCACGATATGTTCGGTCAATGCTTCGAGAGCACTATTTTTCTCATCCGTATCCGAAACTAGTTCGGCGGTTCCGAGAATGACTACCGAACGATAATTCATCGAATGATGAAAAGCAGATCGAGCCAGAACAAGTCCGTCGATCAGCGTCACGGTGACGCACACGCTGATACCCTGAGAAAGATTACGCAGCATCCGGCTCGCGGACGAGCCGTGTACATAGAGGTCGTCGCCGACCCGTGCGTAACCCGTCGGTATGACGTAAGGCTGACCATCGAGGACAAATCCGACGTGGCAGATGAAGCCTTCGTCGAGGATCGCATTGATGGTGTTGCGATCGTAATGACCACGCGCCGGGAGGCGCTTTACGCTCGTACGTTCTGTTTTTCTTATCTCTGAATTCATCTCGACTGTCTTCTTACAACTTTCGGAAGGCCTTGCTTCCCAGGTGCGGTTGGAGCGAAATGTTTGTCGACTATTCGATCCTATAGGCTCAGGGTAAAGTAATGCGCTTCGATATTCATCCGCTTCATTAAATAGAAACGATGGGCGTCGAATCTTTGCACGCCCGATAGAAGTCTCACGTGATCGCAATTCTCGGCGCGGGCCAAATCGACGATCCAATCAAACAACTCCCCGCCGTAACCTTTCGATCGCTCACCGGACTT
>JBDTWZ010000087.1:0-13587 GCA_040006435.1 Acidobacteriota bacterium | reverse complement strand
CGATGGTCCCGATATTCACGTGCGGCTTAGATCGATCAAATTTTTCCTTGCTCATAGCTTCTCCTGTCTCTCAAATTTCCAATTTGAAATTTCAAATCGCTTAGTTGCTTGCTCCCTTTACTTTGGCAATTATCTCTTCGGCCACGTTTCGCGGCGCTTCTGCGTAACGCTCGAAGTGCATCGACGACGTCGCGCGACCCTGTGTCGCAGAGCGAAGATCGGTCGTGTAACCGAACATCTCTGAAAGCGGCACGAACGCCGTCACAACCGAAACATTGCCCGGACGCGGCTCCATCTTGTCGATCTGGCCGCGGCGACGATTCAGATCGCCGTTTACCGAACCCATGTATTCTTCGGGCGTCACAACCTCGATACGCATGATCGGTTCAAGCAATACCGGCTTAGCCTTTTTCACCGCGTCCTGAAACGCGAGGCTGCCGGCAATATGGAACGCACGCTCGTCGGAGTCAACTTCGTGAAATGAACCAAATACGAGCGTCGCTTTGATATCGACAAGCTCATAGCCGGCAAGAAATCCGCGACGCATCGCGTCCCGCATCCCTTCCATGGTTGGCTTAATGAATTGACGAGGGATGGAACCGCCGCTGATCTTGTCTTCGAAAACGAAGCCTTCGCCCGGCGCCGGCTCGATCGTCAGCTCGACATGTGCGAACTGTCCGCGGCCACCTGTCTGTTTCTTAAATATCTCTTTACCCGGCGCCGCAAGCGTGATCGTCTCACGATAGGCGACCTGAGGTTTGCCGACGTTTGCTTCGACACCGAACTCGCGCTTCATGCGATCGACGATGATCTCCAAATGAAGCTCGCCCATTCCGGCGATGATCGTCTGGCCCGTTTCGTGATCGGTCGAAACCTGGAACGAAGGATCTTCTGAAGCGAGGCGGTTAAGCGCGATGCCCATCTTGTCCTGGTCGGCACGAGTTTTCGGTTCGACCGCGACGCGGACGACCGGATCGGGGAACTCCATCGACTCGAGGATAATCTGCTTCGATTCATCCGAGATCGTCTCGCCTGTCGTGACATTCTTCATGCCGCCGATGGCGACGATCTCACCTGCGCCTGCCGATTCAACGTCTTCACGCTTGTTCGCATGCATCAACATCAAACGACCGACGCGTTCTTTTGTATTCTTGATGGTGTTGTAGACGTATGAGCCAGAGCTGACGGTTCCTGAATAGATCCTTACGAAAGCGAGCTGGCCGAGATGCTTGTCCGCCATCAACTTGAAAACGAGTCCCGAGAACGGGGCCTTCGCATCCGGTGCGCGCGTCTCGGTTTCGTCAGTCTTCGGATTAATGCCTTCGATAGCCGGCACATCGAGCGGGCTGGGAAGGTAATCGACAACCGCATCAAGGAGCGTCTGGACGCCTTTGTTCTTGAACGCGGACCCGGTGACGACCGGAACGATCTTCAGCTCAAGTGTCCCCTTTCTGAGGCCCTTGCGAATTTCGTCTTCGGAGATCTCTTCGCCTTCGAGATACTTGGCCATCAGATCATCGTCGATCGCCGAAACGGCTTCGACAAGTTTTTCGCGCCATTCCTTGGCTTGATCGACCAGTTCGGCCGGGATGTCGGTCGTTTCGTATTCGGCACCTTTCGTTTCGTCGTTCCAGATCAGGCCTTTCATCGTGATCAAATCGACGACGCCTTTCAGTTTGTCTTCGAGCCCGATGGGGAGCTGCAAGGCGACCGCGTTTGCGCCGAGGCGCTTCAAGATCGAATCGAACGAGCGTTCGAAAGAGGCACCGGCGCGATCTAACTTATTAATAAAGCAGAGACGTGGAACGCCGTACTTGTCGGCCTGACGCCAAACCGTTTCGGATTGCGGCTCGACACCGGCGACGCCGTCGAAAACTGCGACCGCACCGTCAAGGACCCGCAGCGAACGCTCGACTTCCATCGTGAAATCGACGTGGCCGGGCGTATCGATTATGTTGATCCGGTGCTCGACGCCGTTGCGTTTCCAAAAACAGGTCGTCGCGGCTGATGTGATCGTAATGCCGCGTTCCTGCTCCTGCTCCATCCAGTCCATCGTCGCAGTTCCCTCATGAACTTCGCCGATCTTATGCGAAACACCGGTGTAGAACAGCACGCGCTCGGTCGTCGTGGTTTTACCCGCGTCGATATGGGCCATGATGCCGATGTTTCTAAATTTGTCTAAGCTAATATTAGCCATTGTCGTAAATCGTAAATCGTGAATCGTGAATCGTAGATCGTTCTATTAACGATTCACGATTCACGATCAACTAAAATCTATAATGTGCGAACGCCTTGTTCGCTTCTGCCATACGGTGGACATCGTCCTTCTTCTTTACAGCTCCGCCGCGCCCTGTAGTGGAATCGAGCAGCTCACCGAGCAATCGGTCGCGCATCGTCTTTTCACTGCGGCCACGTGCATTCGAAACGATCCAACGGATCGCGAGCGTGTTGCGTCGGTCCTTAGTCACCTCGAGCGGGACCTGATAGGTGGCACCGCCAATACGACGGGATTTAACCTCGAGTGTCGGAGCGACGGTATCAACAGCTTTCTTAAAGATCTTCAGCGGTTCTTCACCCGTTTTCTCGCCGAGCTTTTCCATCGCACTGTAAAAGATCTCTTCAGCGACGCTTTTCTTGCCAGCCCACATCATGCCGTTGATGAATTTCGTCACCAGCGTGCTGTTGTAGATCGGGTCCGGCAAAACTTCTCTGCGGCTTGCAACTCTTCTTCTAGCCATATTTGTTAATCGTTAATCGTTACTCGTTAATAGATCTTCGCTATTTACGATTCACGATTTACTATTTACTCCCTTTAGGACGCTTCGCGCCGTACTTCGAACGACCCTGATTCCGGTTCGCGACACCGGATGCGTCCAGCGTTCCGCGAATAACGTGATAACGAACACCCGGAAGGTCCTTCACGCGGCCGCCTCGAATAAGCACGATCGAATGCTCCTGCAAGTTGTGCCCGATTCCCGGAATGTAGGTTGTCACTTCGATCTGGTTGGTCAGACGCACGCGGGCAACCTTACGCAAAGCCGAGTTCGGCTTTTTGGGCGTTGAGGTGTAAACACGGGTACAAACGCCTCGTTTTTGCGGATTCGACTGCAGCGCGGGACTCGCCGTCTTATATTTAACGCGTTGGCGTCCTTTGCGAACTAGTTGGTTTATAGTCGGCATAACTGGATCGCCGGCATCCTGCAGCCGGCTTCTCTTTTACCAAATGCCGCCAAGATGGCGGCGTTCCTATTTTTAAAAGGCAAAACTAACGTCTCACCTGACTCTTGCCGAAATCTTTTTCGGCAGTTAGATCAAGCAGCATTTAGCTGACTTAATTAAGCAATCGTTGTGTTAACCCGAAAGCAAAAGCTTTGCTGTAGCGTGGCGCATAATAGAAGTGAATCGATTTTGCCCGGCGCGTTGGTTCGCACCGATTACGCTACAATTCCTGTTTCAGCTTTCAAAAAACTACGCTGCAGCAGCTTACGCAACCACATAGCGAGCCAGACCGTTAGAGTCCGAAACTCTAGATACTAGTAATTTCGACTACTTGAGTCAAGCGGCCTTTGCAGAATCCGACAGATTTCTTGTAGTATTTTCCTTTTCATTCGTTCCGCAGGAATAAACTATGAGTACCCGAAACAGCAATCATTTTGAAACCTATCTAGAAAAATTCAGTGAAGCCGACTGGCAGACCGTAATTACGTCTCTCTTGTCGTCAATTCACGAAGTAGATCGTAACGCCGTCCAGATATGGTTCCATTTTTACCCACTCTCCTTACAACAATACGTTTCTTCGGCTTCTTCGGCTGACGATCCTGCCGAGGTGAAACGGAATCTGGCGATGCAAGGCGATTTCGGGCTTGACGACAAGATCGACACTTCGCACGCTTTCCTTTATGGCCACCGCAATTGGAAGACCGTCAAGGCTGCCATCGAGGCAGAGTCGCAGATATTCGAGAACGAAAGCATCGACCTTGCGGCGGAGATAGGCCAGATCGCCGAGATGATCGCCCAAAAGGTGAAGGCCGACAAATCACTTTTGATCGGCATTACCGCCGTTGGATTTATGACTTTGGCCCAAGTCGGGCTGGAGAAATTCAAAGCGTCTGCGGGGGATATTGCAAAGGCGTCGGGATTGATGACGAAATCTCCGAATGCCATTGTTTCGAGCCGAAAACAGGACGATTCTCAAGGGCTCCTGGGATTTCTGAAAACCGTCAACAAAAAGTTTTCGGTCATCTACGATGAGACGAAAAATGGTCGCTTCGACATCATGAACGATCAGGAAATTGCTTCCGCCTCGGCTAAAGACCGTTCACAGAACTGGCAAGCGAAGGACTCGAGATGCTGGGAAGGTCCTGTGCCTGTCGAATGCACATCCGCTTCGTGCGGAACATGCTGGGTTGGTGTGATCGCGGGCGGCGAGAAACTTTCCGAAGTCGACCGACGGGAGGGCCGAGCCGTGAAGGTTTTCGGATACGACCAGACCGACGAGTCGAAACCCTTGATCCGACTCGCGTGCCAGACTAAGGCTTTGGGAAATGTAACTATCGTTATTCCGCCCTGGAATGCGGTTTTCGGCAAAAAGGTATATGGCAATATCGAAGAGCTCGAGCTTGAGCCGGTAACGACCTCCGCAAAGGCCCTTCGTGAAGCTGTCCGCGAGGCGGCGGCGGGCGAATCGTCGAATTAGAACACTCGAACCTTGCGGAACTGATACAAGCGGCTCGTGGGACGGGCCGCTTTTTAGTTTGTCCACGCCAGCTTCAGCGCGTTTGTTCGACTTCCGCGTCACCCCGCGCATCGTTTCAGTACAGCTTTAATCTTTACTTCTATTGTAAGACTCTATGTATTTCCGAATTTCCCCTTTTTCAAGGGGAACCGAATTTGGAACGCCTATTGCAAAAAGAATCTCAGCACGGCGCTATCCGTCAATCCGATCTCTCCTCCGGTTGGAATAATTATGTCTACAACAATACGGCAGATGTACGCGACTCCGTCCACGGCGGATAATCCGAATGAATTACCGCAGCCTGTGACGGCGGCCCTCATAAACAGAGACTTGAGCCTGCTCGAGTTTTTTAGACGCGTTCTCGACGAGGCGCTCGACGAAAGTCTTCCGATTCTCGAACGTCTGAAATTCCTGGCGATATTCTCGGCGAATCTCGACGAATTTTTTATGATCCGCGTGTCGGGTTTGAAAGAAAAGACCGGAAGAAAAGTCGATGTCTCTCCTGACGGCTATTCGCGACCGGAGTTGTTGGAGGAGATAAGGACAAGGGTCTCCGAGATGATCGAAGGCCAGATGAAATGTCTCCGCGAAGATGTAATTCCCGAGCTCGGTCGTAACGGGATCGCTTTGGTCAACTACGAATCGCTTGACGAGGGCGAACGAGCTGAAGCCGATCAATACTTCAAAACGCGCGTGTATCCGGTCCTCACCCCTCAGGCCGTCGACCCGACACACCCTTTTCCATATATCTCCGGCGCTAACGTTAATATTGCGCTCATGGTCCGGCCCGAACTGAACAAGCGGGTCGCGAGGGCGATGCACAAGGTGGATGAGTTTTTCGTTCGGATCAAGATCCCGGCGTTTGTTCCGCGGTTCGTGCCCGTCGGAGACGATGGCCGATATCTGTTGATCGAAGATCTGACCGCCGCCAACGTCAAGCTGTTCGCCCCCGAGGCGGCCGCGCAGGCCTGCTATCAATTTCGGATAACACGGGACGGGGACATCGAGATCCGCGAGACCGAGGCTCGGGACCTGCTCGAGGAGATGGAGGAAAATCTCAAACAAAGACGGTTCGGCGACGTCGTACGACTCGAAGTTTCTTCGTCGATGCCGGCCGAGATGGTCAGCTATCTAACCGAGTCGCTTGAGATCACTAGTGACGACGTCTATGCGATAGATGGTCCGCTGAAGATCACCGATGCTTTCGAGATCACGGGTCTCAATCGGCCCGATCTGAAAGGAACACCGTTAACGGTTTCGACCCCGGCTGCGTTCGCGACTGACGAATCAAAGTTCGACGTTATTCGACGCCAAGATGTTCTTCTGCATCATCCGTATATGCCGTATAGCATCATCACGGATTTCTTGCGTGAAGCGGTCGAAGATCCGGATGTTCTCGCGATCAAAATGTGTCTCTACCGAATCGGTTCCGATTCGCCGATCGCCCCCTTGCTGATGGAGGCGAGTCAAAACGGCAAGCAAGTCACTGCTTTGATCGAGATCAAGGCGCGTTTCGATGAGGAGAACAATATCGAATGGGGCAAGCGGCTTGAGCTTGCCGGCGTGCACGTCGTGTACGGTTTGCTGGGGTTGAAAACGCACGCGAAAACTACGTTAATCGTCCGTCGCGAAGGTGACGAGCTTCGCCGGTATGTACATCTTGCGACGGGAAACTATAATCCCGCGACGTCGACCGTGTATACCGACCTTGGCCTTTTGACCGCGGACGAAAAGATCGGTGAGGATGCGACCGAGCTATTCAACTATCTGACGGTCTATTCGCAGCGCGAGAGTTTCAACAAGCTTCTGGTCGCACCGATCAATCTGCGGCAGCAGATGCTCGAGCTCATCGGTCGGGAAACTGAAAATGCAAAACGAGGCATTCCCGCACGAATAACGGCAAAACTTAACCGTCTTGCCGACACCGAGATCGTCAACGCCCTCTATGAGGCGTCGCGTGCCGGTGTTCAGGTCGATCTTATCGTCCGCGGCGTTTGCACGTTGCGTCCGGGCGTTCCGGGAATGTCGGAGAATATTCGCGTTCGCAGTATCGTCGGACAACTCCTCGAACACAGCCGAGTCTATTATTTCGAGAACGCCGGCCGCGGAGAGGTCTATATCGGAAGCTCAGACTGGATGCCGCGCAATCTCGATCGGCGCGTCGAGGTGTTGGCACCGATCGGGGACGACCGAATGCGTTGGTTCTTGAAGGAACACTATCTCGAGTCGTATCTGCGCGATAACCAAATGGCGAGCGAGCTTCAGCCTGACGGCAGCTACCGGCGACCGGAGGTAAAGGACGCTGAGCCGTTCAACGCTCAGCTTTCGTTTCAGAAACAGTCGAACGTAGTGACCTTTGACAACAGGGTCTAGTGACGTAATAGGGATCGAGGAGGGGAATGTAATGTATCGATATCGGATGCCGTGGCAGGCGGCCCTGTACTTCTTGTTCTTTCTGTCGCTCGTAACAGGCGGCCATGCTCAAAAAAAGGGTAAAGCTCCGGAGTCAATTCCGAGCGGAACCGCGGTACTGTGGGAGCCCGTGAATATTCGCTCGATGGATCTTTACAAAGGTCCGGGCGGCGACGAAATGCAGCCTGATCTGAGCCGCATCAAGTTCATAAAAGAAGAGAAACGCGGACATAACAAAAAGTTTCGGATCAGCGACGGCAGCGGCCGGATCTGGATCGCGAAACTTGGCCGTGAAGCTCAGCCGGAAACAGCAGCCGTACGCCTGCTTTACGGCCTGGGCTACAAGACCGAGATCAACTATCTTGCCCCAACGCTTACGATTCCGGGCAAAGGAACTTTTAAGAACGTTCGTCTCGAGGCGCGGCCTGCCGACGTTAAGCGCCTCGGCGAATGGAAGTGGCGGAGTAATCCTTTCGTCGGAACGAAAGAGCTCCAGGGTTTGAAAATAATGATGGCCTTCATGACCAACTGGGACCTTCTCGATCTTCAGAACAAAGTGCTGCACAAGAATGGCGAAAATCACTATGTCATCAGCGATCTCGGTGCGACCTTCGGAAAACTAGGCAACAATAATCTGCCGATTTTCTTCCGTCTTGGGCGGAAGACGGGCAGCTCGAAGCACTACGCCAAAACAAGTTTCGTAAAAGAAGTCGAAAATGGCGAGGTCAAGTTCGCCTTCAAGGGCAAGAGCCGAAGCTTGATCAAGGGCATTACGGTGGCAGAAGCTCGTTGGCTCTCGAATCTTCTCAATCGGCTGAGTGACCAGCAGATTCGAGATATTTTTGCAGCAGCGAATTACGGGCCGTCTGACGTTGAGGTTTTCACACGAGCGGTAAAGAATAAGATCGAGGAACTCGACAGAGCCGTCGGCTCGAATTTGGCGCTAAACTAACGAGATGAGAAACACACGACGCTTGGTTCTCGTTGCCGTTATCGGCGGCGTTCTACTCGCCCTCGTCTTGATAATGAACAGATGGGACGGCGATCCGCAGCGGCCGGCTGCTGCGAATGGCCAGCCCGCGAACGTCGCTGCGCCTGAGCAAGTGAATCCGTTCATCGCTGCGACAAGCGCTGTCGTCTCCGACAACAATGAATTCGAAACAATGAGCCGATCTGAGGCGGGCCTTCAGATCGTCCTCCGCCTTTTGTTCGCAGTTATCCTGTCGGGAATTTTGGCTTTTCGTCCGCGTCAGGATGTTCCGCTATTTCGACGAAGCCTTTTCGTTTCGCAGACACAGATCCTACTCGCTGTTGTCGCCGCGGCGTTGATGATGGTCGTCGGCGACAGCGCGGCACGTGCGTTCGCAATTTTTGCAGCAGCATCGCTGGTGAGATTTCGAACCAACATTCGTGATCCGAAAGAAATAACCGTGCTGCTCATCAGCCTCGCGCTCGGCCTTGCAGCCGGTGTCGGCAGATGGGAACTCGGGATCGCCTTATGCCTCTTTGCACTCGCGCTGCTATGGCTGCTTGAATACAACGAGCAGCAGAGCATCTTTCGGTCGATGGAGTTAACGATCAAGACTACAGACACCGACCGGACCCAGGAGATATTACGAAAAATATTTAAACGGCGAAATCTGGATGCGGAGGTCCGCGAGCTTGACCCTCCGGATCCTGAGAAGGAAGGCTCGACGGGTTCGATCGTTTATTATCTGAATCTGCCGCTTAGCCTGAGAACCGACGCGATGAGCGATCAAATCCTGAGGGCAGATGCGAATGTCGAAAAGATCCAGTGGTCGAAGACGAAGTCGGCGAACGACGTTTACCAGTAGTTTTGAGTCTACCTACGGACCTTCTAAAACGCAGAGAACGCGGGAGACCCGCAGAGTTAACTTCTCTGCGGGTCTCCAGCGTTCTCTGCGTTAAAAATTCTTCTGCTTACTGATTAACGCCCTGCGCTGCGGGCACCACCGCCGCCCGAGCAGGCGAACCAGCCCGTGATTTTTCATCCGCGAGGCGGCCGCCCCACTTCTTAACGAACGATCCAAGCTTCCCGTGGACCAATCCGTTCGAGTAGTTGTAGTCCTTCATTTCTTTGTACACCTGGTCGTAATTCCAACCATAGTTCGTGTAGCGATAGGCCGCACCAACGACACCCGTGCGATGAATGCCCGCCTTACAGTGAACGAAAAATTTCCCGGTATCGGCGCTATTAACAAGAGCGAGGAAGTCGTCGACATCTTTCTGCTGCGGGGTCTTCCAGCCGCTCATAGGAATATTGACGTACGTCATACCGAGAGCTTCGACGGCGCCCTTTTCGTATTCCATCGGATCATTGCGAAGATCGATGACGGTCGTGATGCCGAGATCTTTAAGGGCCTGATAATCACTTTCGACCGGCTGGGCTCCACGATAAAAGCGTTCGTCCATCTGGCCAAAATTACCGATTTTGACGTTCGAAAAAGCGGCTGGAGAATCTGAGTTCTGGGCCGCGGCGAAAATTGAGAAACTGAGAACCGCGATGAGGGCGGCAGAAAATTTGCGAAGGGATTTTCGATTCATTTTTTGTCCTCTTTGTCTTGAGTCCAGGTCTCTGTAAACTTGGACTAATCCAACTCGAGCGTGAGTTTATTTCGTGAAAAATGATAGAGGTATACCGAACACGGTGTCAGGTAACGAATTTGTAATCCTTTGAAGCAATACTTATCTCTAGCAGTTGCCCTTAAAATCTTCTATGACGAATTCGCGCCAAGCAGACTCTTTTCCACCAGTAATTTACGTGCTCATCGCAGTTTTGATCTGGAGCACAGGCGGACTGTTTATAAAGCTTACTACGCTGGATGCGTATCAGGTAACATTTTTTCGCTCTCTGCTCGCCGGAATCACGGTCGCGATCCTGACGCGAAAACACGGGCTCAAGATCGACGCGTTCGGTGTATTAACTTCGATCATTTATGCCACCCTCCTCTTTCTTTTTGTCTGGGCGACAAAACACACGACGGCTGCGAACGCGATCTTCCTGCAATACACGGCGCCTATCTACATCCTCATCCTCGCACCATTTATCATCGGAGAAAAATTTCACTGGCGCGATCTGATCACCGTCGCTTTCTGCATCGGCGGAATGAGTTTGTTCTTTGTCGGGAAGCTCGAGATCACCGATTATCAGGGCAACATCGCCGCTTTATTTTCCGGTGTGTTCTTAGGGCTGTATATCATGCTACTGAAACACCCTCGAGCGGGCGGAAGACCGGAGACAAGAGACAGGAGACAAGAGTCAGAACCGGGAGCGGTAGCGACGGGGTTACCCGCTTCGGCCGTAAACCTTTACGAAGGCGGAGACCCGAACCCTTCATCTCAACCGTCTCCCGTCTCCCGTCTCTCGTCTCCCGTCTCTTCAATGAATCCCGCCATCGCCGTCATCTACGGCAACTTCCTGCTCGCATTTCTGACGCTTCCGTCCGGCATCGCCGCACTTCCAGTAATGAACCTCACTGATATCGGTTCCGTCACGTTCCTCGGCATCGTCCAGATCGGTATCGCATACATCCTTTTCATCCGCGGCGTAACCGGCGGCACCCGCCCGCTCGACGCCAGCATCATCGGCTTCATCGAACCCCTCCTGAATCCGGTCTGGGTGTTTTTGTTCATCGGAGAACGCCCTTCAACCTGGGCGATTTTCGGCGGCACGATAATCATCGCTACCGTGATAACGCATACGCTCGTTCAATATAAAATAAAGGTTAGATTGCCTTAAAGCGACTGCCCAGAAATTTCTCGAGGTTCCATTTCCGGGTGGTGTCCAGGGCTCGTTCCAGGCAAATGAATTTGTCGGCCTCGTTGCCTTTAAGATTTCCCACCGTCTCATCACGAATCGCGTCATCAAGACAGATAAGCGTATGCTTGTCGCCGTCAGCCGCGTGATAGGCATCGCCCGGATCTGATTTCTATTTTTTCTAGTTTCGTGTCTTGTCTTGTTTCGTGTATTTCGTGGTTTTCCTAACTCCCCTCCTTGTCTAAGGAGGGGTGGCGGCCGTTTCGGCTGATGGGGTGGTGATCTTCAAACAACTACGCTTTTTTTGAACGCGGATTGGGCGGATCAGGCGGATGAAACCGGATCTGAATCTTAATTTCTTGTTTCGTGTATTTCGTGGTTTTCCTAACTCCCCTCTTGTCTAAGGAGGGGTGGCGGCCGTTTCGGCTGACGGGTGGTGCGTCTTGTCAGTACCACCTGCGGTAGCGGGTGGGTTAAGCGACCGATCGTTTCAGTCCCCGTTAATCCCGTTTCAACGAAGGAAGTAGAAGCTTTCGTAACTCCGCAGCCCCTGTCTCCGCTCCGTAGCCATAAAGCCACCACGGGATCGAGAAGAGAAATGTCGAAACGCTGTCAGTTAGCCGGCTTGCCGATCCACTCCCAAATCCCAAACCGGACATATGATGTGCTAACAAAACCGGACATCCCCATTTGCTAATAAACAGCATTAAATTGGCAATACCAATTATCTCTATCGTCGAGAGCCCGAACTCTTAACCTTTCGGTTGTCCTGTGATAACCTATCGCCATACTTTCGAAAACGGGTTCCTATTGCTCGTTTATTTTTATTTAAAAAGCAATTCAATCAAACTTAATAGGAGATATCGCAGGAGATCCCTGGTATATGGCTAACTATACGATCCCGGAAAATATTAAGAACGTAGAGCTGCGGCGATGGATCGAGGACGCGGCGATTTTGTGCGAGCCGGACAGCATTTACCTTTGCGACGGATCGCAGGAAGAGTACGACCGGATTTGTCAGGAGATGGTCGAGGCCGGCACGTTCGTCAAATTGAACGAGGCAAAGCGCCCGAACAGCTTTCTTGCGCGTTCGCACCCGTCTGATGTCGCGCGCGTTGAAGACCGAACGTATATCTGCTCGCGTGCGAAGGGTGATGCCGGGCCGACAAACAACTGGATGGCGCCGATGGAGATGAAGGCGATCCTTAAGCAAAAATTCACCGGTGCGATGAAGAGCCGCACGATGTATGTCGTGCCGTTCTGCATGGGTCCGATCGGCTCGCCGATCTCACAGTTCGGCGTGCAGATCACCGACTCGGCGTATGCCGCGGTGAACATGAAGATCATGACGCGGATGGGCGATAAGGCGCTCGATGCGTTGGAAAACTCAGACGGGGGCGAATTCACGAAGTGTCTTCATTCGGTTGGTATGCCTCTCGCCGACGGCCAGCAAGACGTCGCGTGGCCGTGTAGCCCTGATCCAAAAGACAAGTACATCGTTCATTTTCCCGAAGAGAACTCGATCGCGTCATATGGTTCAGGCTATGGCGGCAACGCATTGCTCGGCAAGAAGTGCCTTGCACTTCGAATCGCCTCGACGCTCGGACGTGCCCAAGGCTGGCTCGCTGAACACATGCTGATCGTCGGCGTAAAGTCGCCCGACGGCCGTAAGGATTATGTCTGCGCTGCATTCCCCTCGGCGTGCGGAAAGACGAACTTTGCGATGCTCATTCCGCCGAAGCCGTTTCAGGAAGAAGGTTGGGAGATCACGACGGTCGGTGACGACATCGCGTGGATCAAACCCGATGAGAACGGCAAGCTTCGCGCGATCAATCCGGAGTTCGGATTCTTCGGCGTCGCTCCAGGGACAAACTACAAGACAAACCCGAACGCGATGGAGTCGATCAAGGAGAACACGATCTTCACGAACGTGGCTTTGACGGATGAAGGCGACATCTGGTGGGAAGGCATCGACGGCGAACCGCCGGCACACGCGATCGATTGGCAGGGGAATGACTGGACGCCGAAAAGCGAATTAAAAGCCGCGCATCCGAATGCGCGTTTCACCGCTCCCATCACGCAGTGCCCGGTCGTCGACGAAAACTTCGACGACCCGAACGGCGTGCCCGTCTCCGCATTTATCTTCGGCGGTCGTCGCAACAGCGTCGTGCCGCTCGTTCAGCAGTCGTTCAACTGGGCATTCGGCGTTTACATGGCCGCGACGATGGGTTCGGAGATGACCGCGGCGGCATTCGGAAATATCGGCGAGGTCCGCCGCGATCCGTTCGCGATGCTTCCATTCGCCGGTTACCACATGGGCGACTACTTTTCACACTGGCTCAACTTTGGTCGCCAGCTTCCCGATCCGCCGCGGATCTTTTCCGTGAACTGGTTCCTTAAAGACGAGAACGGAAAATTCGCCTGGCCGGGATACGGTGAGAACATGCGCGTGCTGAAGTGGATCGTCGAGCGCTCACGAGGAAAATCGGTCGGTACCGAAACGCCGCTCGGATGGATGCCGCAGTATGAGCACATGGACTGGCGGGGTCTGGATTTCAGCCGCGAGCAGTTCGAAAGTGTCATGCACATCGACCGCGACATGTGGCTGAAAGAGATCGCGATGCACGACGACCTATTCTTCAAACTTTACGATCGCTTGCCG
>JBDTWZ010000086.1:0-13814 GCA_040006435.1 Acidobacteriota bacterium | reverse complement strand
TCACTATTCACTATTCACTATTCACTATTCACTATTCACTATTCACTATTCACTAGGAAGAGATGGAACAGCTTCGAAAATTTGCTCACTACCTAAAGCCGTATAAGTGGCAGATGATCGCCGGGATATCCTTTATTCTCGTCTCGCTCGCGTTTGGATTGCTCGTCCCATACCTTGTCGGTGTCGCGATCGACGATCTCGCCGCGGGGATGACCTGGCAAAAGGTCGTCTTCTATCCGCTGGTAATTCTCGGAGTGAATCTCGCAAGCGGGATTTTCCTGTTCCTTCAGCGCCGGTTTTTGATCAACGCGTCGCGTCATATCGAGTTTGATATGCGCCAGGATTTTTATGCGTCGCTGGTCGATCAACCGGCCGAATATTTTCATACCACCCGCGTCGGCGATTTGATGGCTCGTGCAACGAACGACCTCGCTGCCATCCGGCAGATCGTCGGCCCGATGATCCTGTACAGCTTTCAGGCGATCTTCGCGCTCGCCATCGTGCTTCCGATCCTGCTGAACATCTCGGTCAAGTTGACGCTCCTAATATTGATACCGATGCCGCTCGTCTCGCTCACGGTAAAAATTCTCGGCGAGCAGATCCACAAACGTTTTGAAAAGATCCAGGAGTTCTTTTCGGATATTACGGCCCGTGCCCAGGAAAATTTGACCGGAGTCCGCGTCGTCCGTGCGTACGCCCAGGAAGACGCCGAGATCGAGCAGTTTCAGATCCTCAATCGTGAATATGCGAAGCGAAATCTGCAGCTCGTTAAATTTGCGGCGGCGATGCGGCCGCTGCTGTTCTTCTTTATCGGCCTTGGATTCGTGATCATCGTCGCCGTCGGTATTCCGATGGCCGTCGCCGGCGAAATATCGGCGGGAGCTTTTACGTCGTTCATTCTTTATCTGCAGCGAATGATCTGGTATCTGATCGCACTCGGTTACGTCGTAAATCTGTACCAGCGCGGTACCGCCTCGCTGAAGCGCTTCAACGCGATACTTGAAGCGGTGCCATCGATAAAGGATTCGGCCGAGGCTCGTCAGCAGCCGCCGATTAAAGGCGCGGTCGAGTTTCGGAATTTGAACTTTTCATACGACGGGTTGGAATCGGCTGAATTAGCGGGTGCAAGTTCTTCGGACGGCGCACCGGCTCCGCTTCAACCGCCCGCTACCGCAGGCGGTTCTGACAGGAGTAGCAAGCTCGTTCTCGAGAATATCAACCTGAAGATCGAACCGGGCATGACCGTCGCGTTCGTGGGCCGAACAGGTAGCGGCAAGTCGACGCTTGTGAGCCTCATTCCACGACTGATAGACGCGCCCGCCGGCGCGGTTCTAATCGACGGGACACCGGTCCGGGCATTTTCGCTTGAGCAGCTCCGGCGCGCGATCGGCTTTGTGCCGCAGGAAACGTTCTTGTTCAGTGACACTCTGGCGGAAAATATCGCGATGGGAATAGAACCAGAGTCCCAAGTCCCAAGTCTCAAGTCTCAGGTTGACTACGGGACGGCAAGTCCCGACTTGGGACGTGGGACCTGGGACTTGGGACATCGCGTAGCGGCGGCCGCCGATCTCGCCGGCCTCGCGTCGGACATACGAGACTTTCCCGGTAAGTACGAGCAGCTTGTCGGCGAGCGCGGGATCACGCTCTCGGGTGGCCAAAAACAGCGGACGGCGATCGCCCGTGCCGTCATGCGCGATCCGCGGATCCTGATCCTCGACGATTCACTTTCGGCCGTGGATACATACACCGAGGAAAAGATCCTGCACAACCTGCGCGACATTCGACAGGAGCGTACGACACTCATCGTTTCGCATCGCGTGTCGACGATCCGCGATGCCGACCTGATCTGCGTTCTGGACAACGGCCGGATCATCGAGCGCGGTACACACGACGAGCTTCTCAAACTCGATGGCGAATACGCCGGGCTTTACGAGCGTCAGCTTTTGGAAGAAGAATTGGAGGCGACAAACTAGCCAAATGAAGAATCGCGTAGCAAGGGTAAACGTCAAATATGGAACGCTCGTCGGTGTCTGGGGAGCTTTGCTGGCTTCGCAAGCAGTTTTTCTGCTCATCGTATATGCGGCTCGGCCCGAGCTTTTTAATTTTGATCTCTCAGAGCCTTTGCTGGGGAAATATCCGATCATCACCGTTCTTTTCGCGATCGCGGCTGTCGTCGTCTTTATCCTTTCATTCCTGCTCCGAAACCAGCACATCCGCCGGTCCGTTGTCGATCAGAATGCGGGCTGCGTACAAACCGCGCTCGTGCTCGGTGGTGCACTCAGCGAGATAAGCTCGGTGCTCGGTCTCGTCCTCGCATTCGTTTTCGACTATCATTATTTCTTTTTGTGGATCGCTCTTGGTCTCGTCGGCGTTCTCAGCCATTTTCCGCGGCGCGGCAACCTTCTTGCCGCGGGCTATAAGAATGTCTAAGCCGCTGGAAAAAAAAGAGGCCGCCTTTTCAGACAGCCTCTTCTTACTAGTCAGTTGTAATACTACTTTCCTAAGACTCCGAGCTGAACGGTCCGCCGTCCAAAGCGTCGTGCCTCTGCACAACTCGGGACCCATATATCGATCTTTCGTCCCTTGATCTTGCCACCGGTATCAGAAACGAGATACTGGCCACTATAAGCACCGGCACCTAGATTCACTCTCGAACCCAGCCGAAGAACTCTCGGATCGCCGGCAATAATTCCGCGCCGCACCCCGTGTCCCATGGCCGTCCTGCCTTTCAGACAGTATGCCGTTGCTGTAAAAGATCCTTTGTTCGCTGCAGCCGATCCCGTCGCTGCGGTGACCGCCTTCTCTGCCAATACCGTCTTTTTAACTAACTTCTTATCGTCTGTAACTGAATTCTCTGCTGATACCGGCTTCTTAACTTCCTTTTGGTCCGTAACTAAACTCTTTGCCCGTACCGGCTTTTTCTTTTTGTCTGTATCTAAATTCGAACTTTCAATATTATTATTTAATTTTAACTGCGAATCGCGTTCTTTATTGAGAGCGGTTTCTGTCCTGGTCTGAGCATAGATAAATACTACGAACAGTCCGATTAGCGACAGAATGACGCCTCCTCTAACGAGATTTTTCATTCAATATTCTCCTGTCAATTTTTCGCTTCCCGAATACAAAAACGACTATTCAAATCTTTCTTCCGACAATAAAGCAGTTCCGTTTTTGTATTATTTGTGGATGCTAAAACGGTGGCCCATTCCACCTGTTTTCAACCGACCGCGATTGAAACATGAGTAAGAGACTACCATTTCAAGGCCCTAGTGTCCACCCCTCGAAAACCGCAACTCCTTATGTTATATGCCATTGCTGTTCACCCGCATTTTTACTGGCTCAAATTACCGGGTTTCTGGTAGACTTCTACTGCCCTCGAGCAGGGGGCACGCCAAAACTTCACTCAAGATCTAACCGCTATTGAAAGAGGAAAATCTATGCAGGAACGCCGCGAGGGAGCGAGACACGTCGTTTCGTTTCCGATCCGTGTCAAATGGAAGAACGAGGACGGGCAAGTCATCGTTGAAGAGGGTCTGACAGAAAACGTAGGGTTGAATGGAACTCTCGTCTACTTGCCGCGCATGCTGCCGACCGTCGGCTCGAAGGTCGATCTCACGGTGACCGAGAACACGAAAGAAGAGATCACGGTTGGCGCACAGGTCATCCGTCTCGAAAGAAACGCTGCGCATCCGCAGGTCGCGCTCACGTTGACCGAAGGCATTCGGACCTGGAAGAAAAAGGTTTGGGACCTTGCGGCGGCGACGGTCGCCGGCGAGAAACCCGAAGAGTTAGACGACTGGTCTTAAGGAATGCGAATTCTAGTTCTGGGAGCGGGCCGCATGGGACATGGTGCGGCCTTTGATCTGGTTCATAACTCGCCGGACGTCGAATCGGTCACAGTAGCAGACTTCGATTTGCAAAAGGCGACGGACGTCGCGACCGGCGTCGGCACTTCTCGAATTGAAGCAAAACAGATCGACGCTTCGAATTACGATGATGTCGTCGCATTGATGCGCGGACACGACTCGGCGATCTCGTGCGTGAACTACTGGTACAACGAATCGTTGTCGCGCGCGGCAATAGAAACCGCGACAAACTTTTGCGATCTCGGTGGAAATAACTATGTCGTCGATTCGCAGCTTGCTCTGGATGCCAAGGCAAAAGCCGCCGGGATCAACATCATTCCAGATTGCGGGCTCGCACCGGGAATGGTTTCGATCCTCGCGACGCACGGCGCCGCGCAGTTCGAAGAAATTTACGAGATCCACATCCGCGTCGGCGGCCTGCCGCAGGATCCGCAGCCGCCGCTGAACTACCAGCTTGTCTTCTCAGTCGAAGGTTTGATAAACGAGTACATCGAAGTTGCACGTGTTATCCGCGATGGGCGTGTGGTCGAAGTCGAATCGATGACCGAGATCGAGGAGTTGTCGTTCGAAGGTTTCCCGCCGCTCGAAGCGTTTCAAACCTCGGGCGGAACATCTACATTGCCCGACACGTTTCTCGGAAAGATCCGTGAGCTTGATTACAAAACAATTCGCTACGCCGGTCACTGTGAGAAATTCAAGACGATGATCGACCTCGGCCTGTGTTCGAGCGATGAGATCATTGTCGATCATGCGAAGGTCACGCCACGGAAAGTCTTTGGCGAACTCTTGCAGAAACATCTGCCAGCAGACGGTCCGGACTATGTTCTCGTCAGGCTTGATTTCGTTGGGAAAAAGGACGGCGAAACGAAGCGCCTTCGCTACGACATCGTCGATAAGCAAGACGAAGCGACTGGCCTTTCTGCGATGATGCGAACTACTGCGTTCCCCGCGTCGATCATCGCCGAAATGATGGCACGCGGCGATGTACTTGAGCGAGGCGCCACGCCGCAGGAGAAAGCGATCGATCCGAACAAGTTTGTGACCGAGCTTGAGCGGCGTAATATCCGGATCAATATTTCGTAAAGATGCTTGTCGACTAATACAAAAAAGGCTCCTCGTTTCCGAGAAGCCTCAAACTATCTATTAATCCGAATTTATTTATGCGTTAAGTCCGACAAGCCTCGGATTTGCTTTCTTTTTCAAAAGCTTTCTCAACTTGAGACGAGCCTTATGAAGCTGTGACTTCGATGTTCCGACCGAGCATCCGAGGATGTTTGCGACCTCTTCATGCTCGAAACCTTCGACGTCGTGAAGGACAAACACGTTCTTGTAGCCGTTCGGCAACTGATCGATAGCACTCTCTAGTGCGATCTTATCGACGATCGGCATCTTCAACGGATTATGAGTTCCCGGTACGGTCTGTTCCGGGGTCTCGCCTTCTTCCGTCGTCCTTTCAAACTTTACATTCCTCTTGCGGAAGTGCATCAGAACCTGGTTCACCGTCAAACGATGCAGCCATGTGGTGAAAGCTGAATCGCCTCGAAAACTTCCGATCTTCCGATAAAGCTGGATAAAGACATCCTGCGTCAGATCTTCGGCCTCAAACGCATTTTGCAGCATGCGTAGACAGATCGAATAAACTCGTCTGTGGTGACGCTGGTAGACCTCTTCGAAAGCCACCATGTCGCCCGCGGCCGCAGCTTGCGTTAATTCGAAATCGCTGACTTTAGCAATATCGGCCGGCTGTTTCCCCACTTTCGAGCCTTTGGCGTCGTCGGTCGCATTTCCCTTCTGCAGTACCGGATAATTTAATGTTTCTGTGGTCATTTTCCTTGTTCCCCCTCGCCAGATAAAGCGAATCAATACGCGTGCCAAACGCCAAATTCCGCCATTTAGACACGTAGTTACGTAGCATTTGTTCCATTTTTACTGGGCATACCTTGTTATTCGTCTAACATCTAAGCAGGGCTTCGCACGCGAAACCGTATAGGAAATGTGTCAATTGCTACATTTCGCTGTGGCTGTACGGATGCGTTACAAATTGCTCGTCTATTGCCATAAATGCTAGTATTTATTCCTATTTTGCGAATCTTTATTCCGTGGAACCATTCAGGCTAAAAGCTGTTATCGCGATCGTAGGTCTGCTGACATTGATGGCGTTCGGCACCCTCGGCACATTTGCGCAGCAGTCCTCGAGCATTAGCCAGGAGATCTCAGACGTCGACGGCCAGCCTGTGCTGATCAAGCATCTTCCTGATTACGAAAACATACATACAAGCGCCACCTTCGGAACGGATAAGCCCAATCTCGAAAAGGCGATCGGTGAAAAGGCGGTGATAATGCCGCTGGAATTTCCGCCCGGGACCGAGTTCGTGACGGCGGTGTATCCACAAGGCCGTCTGCTTATTATCGAGTACACGAACCCGCAGTCGTCGATCGAGGCTGATTCGAAGATCCAGCAATATCTCGGGGCCCATCCTGAATCAGGTGTCGTCTATCGGCGGATCGGCAATTACAACACGTTCGTGTTCGACGCGTCAGACGCCGCGGCCGCGGACGCCTTGCTTGATCAGATCAAATACCAAAAGCTCGTTCAGTGGCTGGGCGACGATCCGTATCTCTTAAAAAGACTCGAACGCTACATGGTTACGACTTCGAGGGACGTCATGCTCTCGACGGTGTTTGTGATTCTGGGTGGTCTCGCGGTGTCTCTGCTTGCTGGCATTGCGGCCGGTCTGATCTTCTTCCGTGTACGCGACCAAAAACGCGCCAACCGAGCGGCTTTTTCGGACGCCGGCGGATTGACACGTCTAAATCTCGACGGCCTTTCCGAATAGGTCACGGCAAAGCTGCCACGAGCCGATCTATATCTTCCTGATTGTTATAAAAGTGGGGTGCGATCCGAAGGCGGTCGCCGCGCGGGCTGACAATGATGTTCTCTTTTTCAAGCTGCGATGCGATCTCGTTTGACGTCAGGCCCTTGAGATGTCGAATACAGACGATCGACGATTTCTCACCCGGCGAACGCGAGCTTACGATCTCGTAATTTTGCGCGGCCAGCGACTCGCACAAATAATCCGTCAATTCACTGAGATACTCCTCGATCCTATCGAGGCCGGTATCCGTTAATAATTTCGCGCTTTGTTCGAGCCCGTAGAACAGGGATGAGCATCCCGTCCCGCTTTCCCACGCGAGGGCATTCGGTTTGAAGGGCTGCTCGCGGTCTTCGAAATCCCACGGCGTTTCGACGCTGATCCAGCCAACGAACGACGGATCGACGTCATTGCGTGCTTTGTCCGACACATACAACATGCCGCAACCCTCGGGAGCGCACATCCATTTGTGACTCGCCCCGGATGCGATATCAACGCCGAGCGCCGGAAGATCGAGACCGCGCGCTCCGAGCGCCTGAATAATGTCGACCGCAAACAGCGCATCGACCGCGTGCGCCGCTTTCCCGATACGCTCGAGATCCGCCGTAAACCCCGAAGCGTACTGGACGGCGCTGATCGCAACCAACCGCGTGTTCGAATCGATCATTGAGATGAGCTCTTCGACGTCGACTCGTCCGTCGCGCTCTGGGGCGAGACGCAGCTCGACGCCAAAGCGATCGCGAACCCGTCGCCACGGATAAAAGTTCGCGGGAAATTCGTTCACAAAGCTGACGATGTTATCCGACGAGTTCCAATTCATTCCGGACGCGACCGCCGCGAAACCATCGGACGTGTTCCGCATGAAGGCGACGTTTTCCGGTGCGACACTCAGCATCGAAGCGATCAACGCACGGGCTCGATTCTTAGTCGCGACCCACTCGAGATAATTTCTCGAGCCGTTGAGCGCAACGTCGTCGAGCTGCGATCCCACGGCGTCAACGGCTGTTGTCGGCATCGGCGAAACGGCAGCGCTGTTTAAATATGTATACTTTCGGGTGGCGGGAAATAATGCGCGGATCTGGTCGTTCATTTGTAATTATGTGTCGCGAAGCCCGCACGCGGCGTCAGGATGTGCCATAGAACTGCGGTAGATTCGGCGCGATACAATCGAACGACCTACAGAATTCTTTTGACAAAAACGTAGCCGGGGGCTAGTTTCTAACTTGGAGCGGATCGGCCAACGGCCCTTGATTCGCTTTCATCGAATACTCGATTATGTTCGATTTCCGACGGAAAAACCAATTCGACTTCGGGCCCGTTTCGCCCGACGACGACCGCGATATAGAGGTTGTACAGCTTCGCCGCGAGTCGCGTCAGGGCCTCTGGACGGAAAGCCTGCGGCTTGTTCGCGACATCTTTCTGATCATCGTCGTCTTTATTCTGTTCGGAGTATTTGCCGTCCAACCGGTCGTTGTCGAAGGCACATCGATGCTGCCGCAGCTCAACGACGGCGAGCGTCTGTTGGTTAATAAGCTTGTCTATTACAAGATTCAGGGCGTCAGTTGGGGACATCTGGAACGCGGCGACATCGTCGTGTTTTGGTTTCCAAAGGAACCGGACAAGAGTTACGTCAAACGGATAATCGGGCTGCCCGGCGAGATGGTGGAAGGCCGAAGCGGAAAAGTCTTTATCGACGGACACGAGCTGAACGAGGATTATCTCGATACCGAGCACAACCAGTCGGCTCCGAGCTTTCCGGCGAACCGGGTCGAACAACATCATTACTTTGTGATGGGCGACAACCGCGATAATTCGTCGGACTCGCGTTACTGGGGACTGGTGCCGGAAAAATATATCTACGGGAAAGCGTTCTTCCGATACTGGCAGCCGAGGAACATGGGTTTCCTCGAGCACGGCGAATACGATGCGAACGAGGCTCCGAAATTAGACGACATGCGCGCGGAGTGAGCGGAGAGTGGGAGACGGGAGACGGGAGACGGGAGACTGGAAACCTGGAGACTGGAGACTGGAGACTGGAGACGGGAGACGGGAGACGGGAGACTGGATTTGATTTGATTCGTGTTGTTTCGTGTTATTTCGTGGTTTCAGCTTCTTCTTTTTCTGGCTGCTTTCGGAGTAACGCTCGAAACACACATTAATTTCTTCTCGGCGGCTCAGCGTCTCGGCGGTTAAAAAAGGTATCGGGCATCGTTCGTGAGATTTCGTGTTATTTCGTGGTTTCAGTTTCTTCTTTTTTTCGGAGTAACGCTCGAAACACAAATTAGTTTCTTCTCGACGTCTCGGCGGTGATAGATCATGACGAAAGCGATTTTGGTTCTGGAAGACGGACGCACTTTCAACGGTGCGTCTTTCGGCGCTGACGGTGAGACGTTTGGCGAGATGGTTTTCAACACGTCGATGTCGGGGTATCAGGAGATCCTCACCGACCCGAGTTACGCCGGTCAGATCGTCTGCATGACGTATCCGCTGATCGGCAACTACGGCGTCAACGAGACGGATATCGAATCGCGTCGCGTGTGGGCCGAAGGCTTCGTCGTCCGCGAAGCGAGCCGCATCGCATCCAACTGGCGCTCGACCGAAAGCCTCGACGACTATCTGAAACGCAACAACACAGTCGGCATCGAGCACATCGACACGCGTGCTCTCGTTCGACATATCCGCGACAAAGGCGCGATGCGTGCCGGTATCTCGACGATAGAATCCGATGCGCAAAAGCTGCTCGAAAAGATCCTCGCATCGCCGGAGATGGCGAACCGCGAACTCGCGAGCTCGGTAACCGCGGAAAGCAGCTATGTTTACGAGGTATCGGGTGTCGATCAAGAGTCTGCATTCCGCGAACCGCACACCGCAACCGAAACCTTTCACGTCGTGGCGTACGATTTCGGCGTCAAGACAAACTCGCTTCGTGAATTTTCCAGGTTCGGCTGTCGTGTGACGGTCGTTCCGGCCGACACCTCGGCCGACGATGTAATGGCCTTAAAACCGGATGGAATTTTTCTTTCGAACGGCCCCGGCGATCCGGCGTCGATGAAAAAGGTGATCGCGGAGATAAAAAAGCTTGTCGAAAGCGAGACACCGATCTTCGGCATCTGTCTCGGCCATCAGCTTATCGGTTCCGCGGTCGGCGGTGAGACTTACAAATTAAAGTTCGGCCACCGCGGGGGCAACCAGCCGATCAAGGATCTGACGACCGGAAAGATCGAGATCGCGGCGCACAATCATGGCTTCGCCGTCGACCCCGATTCTCTTCCCGCTGACATTGAGGTGACGCACGTCAATCTCAACGACAACACCGTCGCCGGCCTGCGGCACAAGACGCTGCCCGTCTTCTCCGTTCAATATCATCCCGAATCCGCGCCCGGCCCGCACGATTCCGAGTACTTGTTCGAACGCTTTGTGGAGTTGATGAAGAAGTAATTTACTCGTGCGTCACCGACCTTGAATAACCTTCGTCTGTTTCGTGTGTTTCGCGATTAGGCTTTCATAAAGCAAACCACGAATTACACGAACCTACACGAAAGAGAACACGAAACAAGAAAGGTCTTAATTTCAGCGATGACTTCGTTGCTTCGTGTGTTTCGTGTGTTTCGTGTGTTTGGTGGTTCGGTTTTCATAAAGCAAACCACGAATTACACGAACCTACACGAAAGACAAAAGGTGAGAGAAAAAGGCGTTCGCCCGCGCAACATGCTAAATGACGCGAAGGTCAGGGTTTCCTTTCGCGTGTTTCGCGTGTTTCGCGGGCATTCTTTTTTTCTGCTAACGTTGAATCGAAGCAATGAATATTCTTTCACTAGAAAATATTTCAAAGAACTTCGGTTTTCGGCCGTTGTTTGAGGACGTCACACTCGGACTCGAAGATCGCGACAAGATCGGGATCATCGGAGCCAACGGCTCCGGCAAAACGACCCTATTAAGAATCATTGCGGGTGTCGAGCAGCCGGACACAGGCCGCGTTACGCGTGCAAAAGGAAAATCGCTTGCGTATCTTTCTCAAAATCCGCCGTTCGACGATAACCTCACCGTGCTTGAAACGATCTTTGCGTCAAGCTCGGGTGTCATGCAGACGATCCGCGATTACGAGGATGTGTGTCACGAAGTCGCCGCGGGCAACCACGACGACGCGACGATGCAGCGGATGTCCGATCTCCAGCACGAACTGGAAGAAGGCGGCGGCTGGGAGATCGAGACGAATGCGCGCGCTGTGTTAACGCGTCTCGACATTACCGACACGCATGCAAAGATGGGGACACTCTCCGGCGGCCAGCGAAAGCGCGTCGCGCTCGCACACGAGCTGATCTTCAAACCCGACATCCTGATCCTGGACGAGCCGACAAACCATCTCGACGCGGATACGATCGAGTGGCTCGAATCTTATCTCGCACGCTACACCGGCGTGCTTTTGCTCGTCACACACGATCGCTATTTTCTCGATCGAGTCACGGACCGCATCTTCGAGATAGATCGCGGAGCGGTGCAGAATTTTAGCGGGAACTACGTGTATTACCTCGAGAAAAAAGCAGAGCAGGAAACTCTCCGCGAGGTCGAGGGACACAAACGCGAGCAGCTTATAAAGAAAGAGCTCGCGTGGCTCCGTCGCGGAGCGAAAGCGCGGACGCGTAAATCCAAACATCGCATCGAAGCAGCGCATGCGCTGATGGCGTTACCGAAAGATGACGTGAAGGGTGAGGTCGATATCGCAATCGGATCGAAACGTCTTGGGTCGAAGGTCATCGAAATCAACGGCGTTTCAAAATCCTATGGCGACATTACGTTGATCGACGATTTCACATATCTCCTCAAACGCGATGATCGCATCGGCATCATCGGTGCAAATGGCAGCGGCAAGACGACTCTGCTCGATATGATCACCGGCCGCGTCGCACCCGACGTCGGCGAAATCGAGATCGGCCAAACCGTGCACATTGGTTATTACGATCAGGAAAGCCGCGCCCTAAACGACGAACAGCGCGTCATCGACTACATCCGTGACGTCGCCGAATACGTCACGACAAACGAAGGTGTGCAGATCACGGCGGGAAAGATGCTCGAGCGGTTTCTCTTCACGCCCGCGACGCAATACGCGGTGATCGGAAATCTCTCCGGTGGTGAACGTCGCCGACTCTATCTGCTGCGAATCTTAATGGGCTCGCCGAACGTCCTCTTGCTCGACGAACCGACAAACGATCTCGACATCCCGACGCTGATCGCGCTCGAAGAATACCTCGACGACTTCGCCGGTGCCCTCATCGTCGTTAGCCACGACCGCTATTTTCTCGATCGCACGATCGAAAATGTTTTCCGCTTCGAACCCGGCGGTAATGTACGCGAATACGCCGGCGATTACAGTGCGTACCTCGAAGCTCTTGTCAGAACCGGGAGTGATAGCGACGGGATTCTTGTCAGAACCGCAAGCGATAGCGACGGGATTCTTGTCAGAACCGCGAGCGATAGCGACGGGATTCTTGTCAGAACCGCGAGCGGTAGCGACGGGATTCTTGTCAGAACCGCGAGCGGTAGCGACCGGGTCACCCCAGGTGTGAACGGCAACCCCTCAACCCATGACAAGCCCAAGCCAAAGAAACTAACATTCAAAGAAACCCGCGAATTTGAGTCCCTCGAATCACGTATCGCCGAAACAGAAAAGCGCCTGCCCGAGATCGAAAGAGATCTCATCGCCGCCGCGAGCGACGCCGGCCGCGTCCACGAATTATTCGTCGAGCAGCAACGTCTCACCACTCAACTCGAAACCGACCTCACCCGCTGGGCCGAACTCGCCGAACGGGTTGAATGATGATCTTGATTCGTGTTGCTTCGTGTTGTTTCCTGGTTTTGTTTTAAGAAACTGAAACCACGAAACAACACGAAACAACACGAAAAGAAAAAGAGCACGAAAAGCTCCCCTGCCCCCCCTCCATTTTTCCAACAGTAAAAAAACACGCACACGGAAGGGTGTGTTTCTGCCATACTTAGATTAGGAGAAACAACATATATGGATAAGATCGTAGTCGAAAAGGAAGTAGTGGTTGATGGCGGCGGCGGTGGTGGTGGAACGGGAAGCAACGTCGCCTGGGCGTTGGCATTCGTTGTCATTGTGGGCATTATCGTCGGGGCACTCTATTACAGCGGCGCCCTGCGCCGGCTCACCAGCCCGCAGCAGCCGCAAAAAATAGATGTCGAGGTTTCGGCACCCGCAGCTCCGGCGGCTCCAGCAAACCGGTAGGTTTGTCGCGCGGTCGAGGCTGGAAGTGAATGATGGAGCGGTATATTTCCGGTCGTCATCAGCTCGCGTACGCGAGCGAAGGCATAAAGCCCCCGGCGTGAGCCGGGGGTTCGCCATTTAGCAAGGCAGTGAAGCTCGCGTAGCGAGCGACAGCATAAATCCCTCGTCGTGAGCCGGGGGTTTGCGTGTTGTCTATCCAGGAAGCTCGCGTATGCGAGCGAAAGCATAAAGCCCCCGGCGTGAGCCGGGGGTTCGCCATTGGAAAGGCGGTGAGCTCGCGTAGCGAGCGACAGGCCATGACGCGATGAACCCGTCGCTGTAATCTGCCGCTCGCATACGCGAGCTCTTTTGGTATGCGAAACTCTCCCCGGGCTCACGCCCGGGGCTTTACGCTGTCGCTCGCATACGCGAGCTGTCTTGCGTTCTCGATATACTGTCTCGCGTCATTCGCTCGCTGACGAATTCTCACCGTTTCGGTTCGTTCCCGAACCGTTTCTCATCTCTGCCCAGTAGGTCCACACCGCGCCGTTTCGGTGAGGTTTGGGCTTGGAGACCAGACCACGCTGCTCCAACAGCTCGCGAGCATTCCTTTGAATCCGAGCGAAAACGCATTGCGAAAGATCGTCGAAGGTCCAGCCACTTCCGGCGAGGCCGCTCTCACCGAAAGCCCGCTCGAAGTGCGGACGGGCGCTCGCAAACAGGTCTGCGATCGATTCCGACATCTTCTCGCATATATCATGCAGCCCTTCACAGTCTTCAGCTCGTACGACCGGGAAGTTAGGCTCATAATAGCGTTCCTTGGGATGGAGTTTTTCCCATTCGATGGAATCT
>JBDTWZ010000085.1:0-13860 GCA_040006435.1 Acidobacteriota bacterium | reverse complement strand
AAAAGGCTTACGTCACTTTGAAGAAAGGCGAGCCGATGGTCGATTACGCGGAAGCCATCTGATTGCGGATTGCGGAATGCGGATCGCGGATTTCCGCAACCAGCATTCTAAGTGGATCCGAATTGAGAGTTTATGAAGCGGTGAGGAAGCGACGGATTTCCAGAAAACGAAATCCGCAATCCGCAATCCGCATTCCGAAATTGGAATATGGGAATCAAGAGATTAAAACCGACATCACCGGCCCGACGCTATCAGACATATCTGACGCGCGACGAGTTGACGCCGGGAGCAACGCCCGAGAAGTCGTTGCTCGAGCCGAAAAAGAGAATATCCGGTCGAAACAACGATGGTCGGATCACGGTCCGGCGCCGCGGCGGAGGCCACAAGCGCCATTATCGGATAATCGATTTCAAGCGTGACAAGGCCGGGATTCCTGGCAAGGTGTCGCAGATCGAATACGATCCAAACCGATCGGCGCACATCGCATTGATCACGTATCTCGACGGCGAGAAGCGTTACATCATCGCCCCGGTTGGCTTGAAGGTGAATACGATGATCCACAGCGGCGAGGACGCGGATATTCTTCCGGGAAACGCGCTGCCGATCAAGAACATCCCGCTCGGAACCGAAGTTCACAATATCGAACTACGGCCGGGAAAAGGCGGGCAGATGGTTCGCTCAGCCGGAGGCTTTGCGCAGATCGTCGCCAAGGAAGGCGACTATGCCCAGCTTCGCATGCCGTCCGGGGAAGTAAGAAAAGTTCCAGTCGTTTGTATGGCGACCGTCGGACAGGTTGGCAACACCGAGCACGAGAACGTTTCGCTTGGAAAGGCAGGACGCAGCCGATGGATGGGAAGACGCCCGAAGGTTCGCGGCGTAGCGATGAACCCGGTCGATCACCCGCATGGCGGTGGTGAAGGAAAAACGTCCGGCGGACGTCACCCGGTAACGCCGTGGGGACAGCCGACACGCGGATACAAAACGCGTCGCAACAAACGCACGACCAATATGATCGTGAAGGACAGGAGACGTAAATAGGAGTGCGGAATGCGGAATGCGGAATGCGGAATGAAATCCAAAATCCAAAACCCAAAATCCAAAATTGAAAAATGCCTCGTTCATTAAAAAAAGGACCGTTCATTGACTTGAGTGTTGCCCGCACGCTGCAGCGGATAGCGGATGGTGGAAAGAAGCCGCCGGCAATCAAAACCTGGTCGCGTCGTTCGACGATCTCGCCTGACATGGTCGGCCTGACGTTTGGCGTACACAACGGCAAGCGACACATTCCGGTATTCGTAACCGAGAATATGGTTGGGCACAAATTAGGGGAATTCTCGCCGACGCGGATGTTTAAAGGACATCCCGGGACCAAAGCGGAGAAAATGGCCAAGAGGAAGTAAATAGTGAATCGTCAATAGTGAATAGAAGAACAACTATTTACGATTTACGATTCACGATTCACTAAGAATATGGAAGCGATAGCAAAGACAAAACATCTGAAAGGCAGCCCGCGAAAGGCACGGCTGGTGATAGACATGATCCGCGGACAGAACGTGTCGCGTGCATTGGCGATCCTCAAGTTCACGGACAAGCGGGCGGCTGCTCCGATTGCGAAGTGCCTGAATTCGGCGATCGCGAACGCAACGTATGCGGCAGAGCAGCAGAATATTGCGATCGATCCGGACGGACTTTGGGTCAAAACCTGCTTCGTTGACATGGGCCCGACAAAGAATCGCCGACGCGTGCGGCCCGCTCCGCAAGGTCGTGCGTACCGCGAGCAGCGTCACTATTGCCACATCACGATACAGGTGACGAGCGAAGAGCAGGCAAAGACCGAGAAGGAATTGAAGGCCGAGGCGGCGAAGGCGAAGAGAGCTGCGGCGGCCAAAGCTGAAGGCGGAGAAAAGAAAACAAAGGCTCCGGTAAAGAAAGCGGCACCAAAAAAGGATAAGGCAGAGAAGATCGAGGCCGCGGCAGATGAGATCGTTGAAACACCGACGCCGGTCGAAACCGCCGAAGCTGTCGAGGCGAAAAGCGAAGCAGAAGTCGCCGATGCAAAGAACGTCGAAACACAGACCGCCGCCACATTGAACGAAACGGCGCCCGCTGACGAAGTGCAGCAGGATACGAACGAGGAGCTCGAGAGACAGTAACTAGAAGGTGGAATGCGGACTGCGGAATGCGGAGTGAAATCCAAGATCCAAAATCCAAGATCCAAAATGGAATATATGGGACAGAAAGTTCATCCATACGGTTTTAGAGTCGGGTACAACAAAGATTGGCATTCGCACTGGTTCGCCAAACACGACTTCGCAAAATATCTCGCTGAAGATCTCAGGCTCAAGCGCGAGCTGAAGAGGCGATTTAGCGGCGGTGGTGTTTCGCACATCGACATCGAGCGTGCGGCGACCCGTCTGAAGATCATCATCTACACATCGCGACCGGGAATTATCATTGGCCGTAAGGGCTCAGAGATCGAAAAACTCCGCGAGGATCTGTCACGAAAGACCGGGCGCGAAGTTCTGATCTCGATCCAGGAGATTCGTCATCCCGAACTCAACGCGCAGCTGCAGGCTGAGAAGATCGCACAACAGCTCGAGAAGCGAATCGCTTTCCGTCGGGCTATGAAAAAGACGATGGAAGAGTCGCAGCGTTTCGGTGCTCAGGGTATCAAGGTGATGATCGCCGGACGACTTAACGGAGCCGAGATCGCACGTACCGAATGGTCGCTCCAGGGGCGTTTGCCGCTCCACACGCTGCGGGCTGATATCGATTACGGTTTTGCGGAAGCGTTGACGACTTTTGGCATCATCGGTGTGAAAGTCTGGATCTATCGTGGTGAGATCCTTGATCCGAACGCGTCGATGGCCCGCGGTACGACGACGGATCCGATGAACGAAGTTAAGGTCGAGCGTGGAGCTCGCCGTCCGAGAAGGGACGACAGAGGAAGATAGAAGCGTGAATGGTAAATCGTGAATCGTGAAGAGAAAGAGCGATTCTTAACGATTTACGATTTACCATTCACTATTCACGATTTACGAGGGTTTATTATGTTGATGCCGAAAAAGGTCAAGCACCGAAGAGTAATGAAGGGTCGCATGCGCGGGAAAGCAACGCGCGGAACGAACCTTGACTTTGGTGACTTCGGACTGAAGACATTGGAAGCAGGATGGATCACCGACCGCCAGATCGAAGCGGCCCGTATCGCGATGACCCGCCACATCAAACGCGGCGGCAAGATCTGGATAAGGATGTTCCCGGACAAACCGATTACGAAGAAACCGGCCGAAACTCGCATGGGCTCCGGGAAAGGAGCTCCGGATCACTGGGTCGCGGTTGTGAAGCCCGGCCGCGTGCTTTACGAGATCCAGGGAGTTGATGAAGCGTTGGCGCGCGAGGCGATGGAGCTTGCGGCGCAAAAGCTTCCGCTTAAGACTAAGTTTGTAACGCGTGCGGATCTTGAGGGAGGCGTTGTTTAAGTTATGAAGCGCAAGGAACAGATAGACCAGCTTCGGGATATGAACCTTCAGGAGCTTAGTGACCAGGCAGACGCATTGAAGGAATCGCTTTTCCGTCTGAAATTTCGGAAGACGCTTGGCGTCGGCGACACGGTTAAGGACATCCGGCGGGAAAGAAGAACTCTCGCCCGGGTTCATACGCTGATCGGCGAAAAAGCAAAAGCGGATAATAAAGGCGAATTAAACTAAATGGCTACAAAGAAAAAGACAGACGAAACGGAAAATGCCGTTGAAGTTACGGCAGCCGAAACTGAGGTAGTCGCCGAAGTAACGGCTGACGCAGCCGAAGAGGCTCCGAAAAAAGCCGCGGCGAAACGTGCGAAGGCTGCCGAGGCTGTGGTTGCAGACGGTGATGCCGAGGATGGTGACGCAAGCACCGCAAAGAAAGGAAAGCGTGCTGAAAAGATAGGTGTGGTTACATCGGACAAGATGACGTTGACGGTCGTTGTCCGGGTCGACCGTTTGGTTAAGCACCCGATCTACCGCAAGTATGTTCGCAAGCGAAAGAAATTCATGGCGCATGACGAGAAAGGTGCCAAGATCGGTGACAAAGTCAGGATCGTTGAGACGCGGCCGATGTCGGCAAGAAAGCGCTGGCGCGTGGTTGAGATTATTCAGAAAGCAGAGCTTTAAGTCTGGTGAGTCTGAACGAGTCTATCGAGTCTTTCGGGTCTCGGAGCGTTGACTCGACAGACTCGATAGACTCGATAGACTCGACAGACTGGGAGAACAGATATGATTCAGATGCAGACCTCTTTGGCGGTCGCAGATAATTCGGGTGCGAAACGTGTCGTGATGATCATGCCGATCGGCGGATCGACGAGCAAGATCGCTCGGCTCGGCGACAAGATCAAGGTGACGGTCAAGGAAGCGTCGCCAGACGGAACAGCGAAGAAGGGCAAGGTCTACAACGCCGTGATCGTGAGGACGCGAAAGGAAATTCGCCGCAAGGACGGAACGTACATTCGGTTCGACGAGAATGCGGCCGTCCTTATAAAGGACGATGGTACTCCGGTCGGAACGCGCGTTTTCGGGCCCGTCGCCCGCGAGCTGCGGGAAAAGAATTTCATGAAGATCGTGTCCCTGGCGCCTGAGGTTATTTAGATATTTTATTCGTTGTCCGTTGTTTGTAGATCGTTGAAAGAAACGAGTCACAAACAATGATCGACGAATCACGA
The DNA here is from genome assembly GCA_040006435.1 of Acidobacteriota bacterium. Lineage (GTDB taxonomy): Bacteria > Acidobacteriota > Blastocatellia > Pyrinomonadales > Pyrinomonadaceae > OLB17. Next base: position 9,164 of record JBDTWZ010000085.1, on the reverse strand, counting down.
ACGAGAAAATGAAAACGATTAAGACAGGAACAGTAAGTAGCAAGATCAAGCGCGGCGACCAGGTCGTTTTTATCGCTGGTAGAGAATTTGCGCGTTACGACAGCGCCGGAAAGCGGGCGCCTTATCGCGGCAAGGTCATCGAGGTCGATGCGCGTAACGGAAAGGTAAAGGTCGAAGGTGCGATGCTGATGAAACGGCACCAGAAGCCGGTTCCGCAGCTTAACCGCGAAGGCGGCATCAGGGAGCAGGAAGCGTGGGTCGATGTCTCCAACGTCGCCCTCGTCGATCCTGATACCGGCAAGCCGACGCGGGTAAAGATCGAAGAACGCGATGGAAAGAAAGTTCGTGTGGCGAAAAGCGGAAAGGTCATCCCGATCGTGAATGTCTTCGGTAAGAAAGAGCCGAAGAAAGACAAGGAAGAGAAGACTGAAGAATAAGTGGCTGGTTTCTAGTTTCTAATTTCTAGTTCGTGACGAACCGGAAACGAGAAACCAGAGACTCGAAACTAGGAACTTAAAGAGATGGCTAGATTAAAAGATAAGTATAAGAATGAGATCGCGGGATCGCTTGCTAAGGAATTCGAGATCAAGAACCCCATGGCGATACCGCGTATTGAGAAGGTCGTCATCAACATGGGCCTCGGCGAAGCGAGTTCGAATGCAAAGATCCTCGACGTTGCCGTCGAGGAATTGAAGTCAATAACCGGACAAAAACCGGTTGTCACGAAAGCGAAGAAATCGATCGCTGCGTTCAAGCTCCGTGAGGGAATGTCGATCGGAACGATGGTCACGCTCCGCGGCGATCGCATGTACGAATTTCTCGATCGCCTCATCTCGGTTGCTTTACCGCGTGTTCGTGACTTTCGCGGTATATCGGGAAAAGCCTTCGACGGCCGCGGGAATTACACACTCGGTATTCGTGAGCAGTTGATTTTCCCGGAGATCGATTTTAACAAGGTAGACAAGACACGCGGGATGAACATTTCGATCATCACAACGGCGAAAACCGACGATCAGGCGCGTTCGCTTTTGAAGTCGATGGGAATGCCCTTCAGACAATAGTCTCTAGTCCCAAGAACCTCAAGTCCCAAGCCGGAACTTGAGGTGCTCAACTTGGGACGTGGGACTCTTGGGACTAGATACTAAGAGGTTTATGGCAAAGATCAGCAAAGTAGTAAAAAACGAAAAACGTAAAGTGCGCGTCGCCCTGTGGGCGGGGCGCCGAAAAGCCGCGAAGAAGATCATAAATAATCCTAGATCGACGCCGGAAGAAGTCGATGCCGCGGTAGTGCTGCTGCAGAAGATGCCGCGCGACGGCAGCCCGATCCGTGTTCGCAACCGCTGCTCGCAGTCGGGCCGAACCCGTGGCTACCTTCGCAAGTTTGGCCTTTCGCGCATCGCGCTTCGCGAACTGGCGCTCCAGGGTCAGATCCCGGGGGTTGTTAAATCGAGCTGGTAGTTTGATTGCGGAATGCGGAATGCGGATTTAACCCCGTGACACGCAGCGATGTGATCCGGGCGGGAAAGATTGATAAGGGAAAAGGACAAAGGATCGTTGGCGGACGAAATCCGCATTCCGAAATCCGAAATCCGCATTTAGTAGACGGAGTAAAAATAGAAATGACAGATCCAATAGCCGACATGCTTACACGAATTCGCAACGCGATCGCAGCGAATCATCCGCGTGTGGACATTCCCGGTTCGAAATTGAAACTGGAAGTCGCGAGAATCCTGAAGGAAGAGGGCTATATCAATAGCTTTACTATGAAGGGCGACGCTCCGAAAACTTTGATCCGCATCTTTTTGCGTTACGACGCGAAGGGAACTTCGTCGATCACGCATCTGTCGCGAGTATCGCGGCCGGGCCGCCGGGTTTACGTCGGCGCAGGTGAAATACCCAAGGTCCTTGGCGGATATGGCGTGAATATCGTCTCGACTTCGCGTGGACTGATGAGTGGAAAGAAAGCTCGCTCGGAAAACGTGGGCGGAGAAATTTTGGCGGAAATTTACTAATTTGCGATTTGCGATTTTCAATTTGCGATCTCGCATGTCAGCAATCGCAAATCGAAAATCGAAGATCGAAAATCAAAAGATATGTCTAGAGTAGGAAAAAAACCGATTACGATCCCGAGCGGCGTTACAGTTACGATCGGGGACTCACAGATCGAAGTAAAAGGGCCGAAGGGTACGCTGAACACACCCGTCCCGCGCGGTGTTACGTTCAAACAGGAAGACGGAACACTTGTCGCGGAACGTGCGGATGACAGCTACAAGGCCTTTCACGGTTTGGCGAGGGCCCTTGCTAACAGCGCGGTCGTCGGTGTCACCGAAGGCTTCGAAAAGAAGATGGACGTTGTCGGCGTTGGATACAAAGCGGATGTGCAGGGTAAGAAGATAGTTTTCTCATTGGGTTATTCACATCCGATCGAGTACCCCTTGCCCGACGGTATCGAAGCAAAGACGGAACGTGTAAATACGAAGACGTCGATTAACCAATATCAGCTGACGATCACGCTGAGCGGCATCGATAAGCAGAAGCTTGGCCAGGTCGCCGCGGAGTTGAACCGGTTGCGAAAGCCCGACGCTTATAAGGGAAAGGGCGTTCGTTATTCCGACAAGTTTTACAAATTGAAGCCGGGCAAAACCGGTAAATAGTAAATCGTGAATCGTGAATAGAAGAACGACTATTTACGATTCACTATTCACGATTAACTAAACATATGGCACAGAAAAATAAAGCAGATATTCGCCGTGGTGTTCACAGCCGCATTCGCAAGAAAGTTCGCGGCTCCGCCAATCGGCCGCGGCTGGCGGTGTTCCGCAGTCTGAATCATATCTACGCGCAATTGATTGATGACGACAGCGGTAAGACGCTGGCTACGGCATCGACTACTGAGAAGTCGATTGGCGCCTCAACTGGCGGGAACATCGCCGCGGCGCAACAAGTCGGCAAGACGATCGCCGAACGGGCCCAGGCGGCTGGCGTTTCGACCGTCGTTTTCGATCGCGGCGGTTATCTGTATCACGGCCGCGTAAAGGCATTGTTCGATGCGACACGCGATGCCGGGTTGAATAAGAACGAAGCGGGCGACAAGGCAAAAAAGGAAGACGATGGCAATTAAGAGTAAACAGAGAATTTCGCCGAACGGCCTGATCCTGAAAGATCAGCTTATTTCGATCAATCGTGTAACGAAGGTCGTAAAGGGCGGTAAGAACATGTCGTTCGCGGCTCTCGTCGTGATTGGCGACGAAGCCGGCCATGTTGGCTTCGGCACGGGCAAAGCGAAAGAAGTTCCGAATGCGATCAAGAAGGCGGTCGAAGCGGCAAAGAATAATCTGATCCGGGTTCCGCTTATTGATGGGACACTTCCGCACGAACTTATCGGTGAATACGGAGCCGGTCGCGTTCTGCTCAAGCCGGCCGCTGAAGGAACCGGTGTCATTGCCGGCGGAGCCGTGCGAGCGGTTCTCCAGTCGCTTGGCGTTCATAATGTGCGAACGAAGATCCTCGGCTCGACAAATAATCACAACGTCGTACGAGCTACGTTCAACGGACTTTCGCGAATGAAGGATCCGATTGAGGTTGCGAGACTCCGCGGTAAGGCGGTTGAGGAGCTTGTTTGATTTGGGATTTGCGATTGCCGTTTCGCGATTTCCATTGAGCGCGATCGAAAATCGAAAAACGAAAATCGAAAATCGAAAATAAAGAGATGGCAAAGAAAGCAGAAAAAAAAGACGGCGAAAACATCACTATCCAGTACTATCGCAGTTCGATCGGCTACGCGAAGAAGCAGAAGGAGATAGTCCGAAGCCTCGGTATCACGAAGCTTAATCAAACGGTGTCGAGGGCTGACACGCCTGCGACACGTGGGATAGTTGCGAAAATACCGCACCTTTTGAGGATCGTAGAATAGTAAATAGTAAATCGTAAATCGTAAATAGAATTCCTATTCACTATTAATGATTCACTATTCACGAGGAAAAGAGATGGCATTATCGTTAAATAATTTAAAGCCCGCGAAGGGTTCGACGCATAAAAAGAAACGCGTTGGCCGCGGTCCCGGATCGGGACTGGGGAAAACCGCCGGTCGCGGACACAAGGGCCAGAAATCACGTTCAGGTTACAGTAGCCGTCCTGGTTTTGAGGGTGGACAGATGCCGCTTCAAAGGCGTCTCCCGAAGCGTGGTTTTACGAACATTTTCAAAAAGCAATGGATCGAGATCAGCCTCGCTAAGATTGAATCGAACTTTGCGGCGGGCGACGACGTAACTCCGCAAATATTGCACGAGCGCGGTTTGATCAAGAAAGCGAAGCACGACCTCGTGATCCTTGGTAACGGCGACATGTCCAAGGCGCTAAACATTTCGGCTCATCGCTTTACGAAAACGGCCAAGGATAAGATCGAGAAAGCTGGTGGTTCGGTCATTGAGATCAAGAGGGCGGCGGAAGCATCGGCATAGCTAGTTGATCGTAGTTCGTTGCTCGATCCCCGTTTCGTCGAATCTTGCAACGAACAACGATCAACCAACAACCAATATTTATATGGAGAAGTTTCTCAACGCGGTTCAGAACATGTTCAAGGTTCCCGAACTGCGGACGCGTATCTTGTTCACGCTTGGCCTGCTTGCGGTGTACCGTCTCGGTGCACACGTCACGTCGCCGGGGATCAACAAGGCACGTCTCGAACAGGTTTGGGGTGAAGTTGCCGGGACGCTTCTGGGCGTCCTCGATCTGTTTTCAGGCGGTAACTTCCGTACCATCTCGGTTTTCGCGCTTGGCGTAACGCCATATATCACGGCGTCGATCATCATGCAGCTGATGCCTACTCTCTCGCCGGCAATAAAAAGAATTCAGCAGGAGGGCGAGGTCGGACGGCAGAAGATGAACCAGTGGACGCGGTATTTGACCGTTGTTCTCTGCGCCGTTCAAACTTTTTTCGTCGCGACCTGGCTTTCGCGCAACGGCATCATTCTCGATACATGGCCCGCAACGTTAATGATCGTGGTAACGCTGACGACCGGAACGATCTTCGTGATGTGGCTGGGTGAGCAGATCACCGAGCGCGGTGTCGGAAACGGGATCTCGCTGCTCATTTTTGCCGGTATTGTTATCGGTTTGCCAGGGGCTGTTCTCCAAGTAGGCGAACGTGTCCGAGCGGGTGACGCGATGCAGACGCTTGGGGTGATCTTTTTGATCGTTGTTCTCATCGCGTTGATCGCGCTAGTCGTTTACGTCGAATCTGCCAGACGGAATATCGCTATAACTTATGCGAGTCGCCGGGTCGGCAGTCAGACTTTTCGGGGCCAGGAAACGAGCCTTCCGCTCAAGATCAACATGGGTGGCGTCATTCCTGTTATTTTTGCCTCGTCCGTACTGGCAATGCCGCAAACACTTTTCTCCGCATTTCCGCCGGCTCAGGGTGATACGACCTCGACCTGGTCGAGAATCCATGCGTTCTTTCAACAGTTCCACGGGGGCGATCCGTATTACGAGCTTGTTTTTCTTTCGCTGATCGTACTATTCACGTTCTTTTACATTACGATCGTCTTTAACACGGACGAGGTAGCGGACAATTTGCGAAAGCACGGCGGCTTTATTGCGGGGATCCGTCCCGGTGCACCGACCGCGGAGTACCTGAACTCGATCCTTACTCGGCTGACGACTGTGGGTGCTCTCTACCTGGCGTTCGTAGCGTTTGTTCCGCAGATTTTGTTGAGTGGTTTCCGAGTCGCGAGACTGCCCTTTATTGGTGACCGGATCGACGCATTCTTTTCATCGACCCCGGGTCTGAACTGGCTGCCGACCGGTTTAGGATATCAGTTCTACTTTGGTGGAACGTCCTTGCTGATTCTTGTAGGTGTGGCGATGGACACCGTGTCCCAGATCGAAGCTCAGCTTGTCATGAAAAATTACGAGGGATTTCTCGGCGCCGGATCTCGATTAAGAGGACGCAGAACTTAGTAACGACGCGGTGAATAGAGAGACGCGGTGACGCGGAGCGAATTATCGCCCTGTCTCCGCGTCTCCAAGTCTCCGCGACACATTTTTCGGATGGGAAAGATTATTGTTTTGATCGGAGCTCCCGGCGCCGGCAAGGGAACACAGGCGCGGCTCTTGCAAGAGCGGCTTGGTATACCTCAGATCTCGACCGGCGATATGTTCCGCGAGATGAAAACGCTCGACACGCTGCTGGCCCGTCAGGTTCAGGAAATAATGGCGGCGGGTAAGCTCATCTCGGACGAAGTTACCTACGAGATCGTTAAGGCGCGAACGTCGCGCGACGATTGTCGCGATGGGTATATTCTTGACGGATATCCTCGAACCGACGTGCAGGCCGCGCAGCTCGAGGATTTGGCAAAAGAACAGGGCTTCGGAATACAGGCGATCGAAGTCGATATTCCGAGGGATGAATTGATGAAGCGGCTAACCGGCCGCCGGTCGTGTCCGGTTTGCGGGGAAATATATAACGTCTATTCGAAACCGCCGAAGAGGGATAATGCGTGCGATCTACATCCTGAAACGCAGCTAACTCATCGTGCGGATGATAATGAAGAGAGTGTTTCGACGAGGCTCGCAACTTACGATGAGCAGACCAGGCCGCTGCTCGATTATTATGGATCTTCGGGTCGCTTAGGACACGTTGACGGAACCGGCGATGTCGAACAGATCAATTCGGAGATGCAAAGACTGATAGGAAGATAACATGGCGGGCGGCTCGATACTCGGCGGGATAGCTAGCAAGACGACCGCCTTTTTATTCGGGAAACGGATGATCATCGCGAAATCACAAAAAGACCTGGAAAAGATGCGGGCCGTCGGCGAGCTGATCGCCGAGGTACGCGAGGCCTTGCGTGAACTGGTTCTCCCCGGGGCGACGACCCTCGAATTGAATGCCGTTGCCGAAAAAATGATGCGGGATGCGGGCTCGATCCCGACCTTTATTGGATATAAACCGCGAGGGATGGTGCCCTTCCCATATGCGATCTGCGCTTCGCCGAATGACTCTATCGTCCATGGTTTTTCGACGGACAAACCACTCCTCGAAGGCGACATCGTTTCGCTCGATATGGCGTGTACGCTAAACGGATTCGTGGGTGACACGGCCATGACAGTGCCCGTCGGAAAGATCAGCGATGAGGCGGCTCAGCTTATTCGGGTAACCGAGGAGTGTCTTGCCCGTGGCATTGAACAATGCGTCCCGACCAAACGGGTTGGCGATATTGGATGGGCAGTTGAGGAGCACGCCGAAAAGTATGGGTATGGCATCGTTCGGGACTATACCGGGCACGGCATCGGTCGTTCAATGCACGAAGCTCCCCAAATTCCGAACTACGGCCGACAGGGCACACGCGAGAAAATAAGGATCGGATACTGTTTTGCGATAGAACCGATGCTAAACCTTGGGAGCCCGGAAACAAGGACTCTTGAAGATAAATGGACCGTTGTGACGGCTGACGGCAATCTGTCGGCGCATGCTGAACACACGATTGCTGTTACCGAGCAGGGGCCTGAAATTCTGACTCTGACGAGAGAGCAAAAACGGCAGATAAATGGCCCTAAATCCGAAACGGTGGCCGCTTAGCTTGAGTTTTAGGGTTTAAACCGCTAGTATTTACGGTTTGTCCAACTAATCGGCGGGTTGGTATAGACATATGTCTAAGGAAGAAGCGATAGAGGTGACGGCGATCGTACTGGAAACCTTGCCGAATGCTATGTTCAAGGTATCTATCGACGGAAACGAGCATGAAGTGCTAGCTCACATCTCTGGCAAAATGCGTAAGAATTTTATCCGTATTTTGCCCGGCGACAAGGTCCTGATAGAGCTTTCGCCTTATGATCTGGACCGTGGAAGGATCACATATCGCTACAAGTAAAAAGGGTGGAAGATTATGAAGGTGCGACCGTCAGTAAAAAAGATTTGCGATAAATGCAAGGTCATTCATCGAAAGGGCGTTGTCCGTGTAATTTGTGACAATCCGAAGCACAAACAGCGTCAGGGATAAGAGTTTGATTTCAAATTTGAAATATCAAATTTGAGAATTTTGGAGAAATTATGGCTCGCGTAGCAGGAGTTGATTTACCGCCTAACAAACGGGCACAGGTTGGTTTGACCTACATTTACGGGGTGGGCAGATCCCGCGCCACTGCAATCCTCAGCGAGGCCGCGGTCGCGGTGGATTCGAAGATTCGTGACCTGAGTGAGGATGAACTTAATAAGATACGCGCGATCCTCGACGGGCAGGGTGAGATCGAAGGTGATCTGCGGAAGCGCGTCCAGATGGATATCAAGCGATTGATGGATATCGGTTGCTATCGCGGTCTTCGGCATCGCCGAAGCCTGCCGGTCCGCGGCCAGCGCACATCGACCAACGCCCGCACACGCAAAGGCCCGCGAAAGGCTGCGGTTGCTAAGAAGAAGGCTCCGGGCAAGAAATAGGTTTGGAGTTTCTAGTCCCGTGTTTCTAGTCGGAAACGAGCGGAACGAGAAACCAGGAACCAGAAACTAGAAACGAAACAAAGATGGCTAAACCAGCAGCAGGAACAAAGAAGAAAACTTTTAAGAAGAAAGAGCGAAAGAATATTCCGATTGGGATCGTTCACATTTCGGCTTCCTTCAATAACACGCTGATATCGATTACGGACACTCAAGGAAACCTTATCGCACAGTCTTCGTCCGGCGCGCGCGGCTTTCGCGGATCCCGCAAAGGAACGCCATTCGCCGCACAGCAGGCAGCGGGCGAAGCCGCTCGGAAAGCGGCGGAAGCCGGCATGCGTGAGGTAGAGGTTCGTGTGAAAGGACCGGGCGGCGGTCGCGAGTCGGCGATTCGCGCTGTGGCACAGGCGGGGATACGCGTCACGTCCATCCGCGATACGACGCCGATCCCCCACAACGGATGCCGACCACCGAAACGCAGGCGCGTCTGAGAATTTGCGATTTTCGAATTGTAATTTGCGATTTGAAGATCCATCCAGTTTGACTATCAAAAGGACGAAGAGATTCCAAAATGTGGATCTCGTAAACTTTTCCGAAAATGGGCTAAAGCGACCGGAACGCGATTGCAAATCGCAATTCGAAAATCGCAAATTGCCCCGGAGGCAGAAAAAGTAAATGGCTAGATATAGAGATGCGGTGTGCCGATTGTGCCGCCGCGAAGGCGGAAAGT
>JBDTWZ010000084.1:0-13990 GCA_040006435.1 Acidobacteriota bacterium | reverse complement strand
CAGCGCCGACGTTATTCCTTTCTCTGAAACCGAATGGCCGGCGTCGGGCACGACGATGAATTCTGCTTCGGGAAACGCTCGGTGCAGCTCCCACGCCGAAGTGATCGGGCAGACGACGTCGTAGCGGCCCTGGACGATGACGGTCGGTATATTGCGGATCTTATCGACATTCTCGATAAGATAATTCTCGCTTGGAAAAAATGAGTTGTTTACAAAATAATGACATTCGATCCGTGCCAGGCTTAGCGCCTCGTGCTCGCCTTCCCAATGCTCCATCAGGTCGGCGTCCGGATAAAGCTTTGACGTCGACCCTTCCCAAACGCTCCACGCGCGGGCCGCGGATAGGCGTGTCGGCTCGTCGTCGCTCGTCAGACGCTTGTGATAGGCGGTAATGAAATCGTGACGTTCGTCCTCGGGTATCTCGTCGCGATAGCGCTCCCAATAGTCCGGAAAGATCTCCGACGCGCCGTATTGATAAAACCACTGTAGTTCTTTCTTTCTGGTCAGGAAGATCCCGCGAAGGACAAGGCCAAGACAACGGTCGGGGTGCGTCACGCCGTATGCGAGGCTCAGCGTGCTGCCCCATGATCCGCCGAAAACGCACCATTTCTCGATGCCGAACTTTTCACGCAGCGCCTCAATATCGTTGATCAGGTCCCATGTAGTGTTCTCTTTCAACTCGGCATGCGGTTTCGATTTTCCGGAGCCGCGCTGGTCGAACAAGATAACGTGATACGCCTTTGGATCGAAGAACTGCCGGTACAACGGAATCAATCCGCCGCCCGGCCCTCCGTGCAGGAAAACGACCGGAATGCCATCGGGATTGCCTACGCGTTCGTAGTAAATCTCGTGAATATCGGAGACTTTCAACATCCCCGAATCGAACGGTTCGATCTCCGGATACAGATTTTTCATATATAGAGAATGATAGCTGAATAGGTCTCGTTTGAAAACGGCTGTATTTGCGAATTTCGATTTGCGATTTGCGATCTCGCCTAGAGTTGGATTCGTGAGCGACAGGAAGTCTTGCGGGGTAATCGACGATCGCAAATCACAAATCGAAATTCGCAAATTCACGAGCGGAGGTAATTGTCCAGCCACAGCTGAAACACGAGCAGCGTCCAGAGCTCTTTATGGTGCGACGCCTTCCCGGTTTCATGTTCACGAATTAGCCTTTGGACATACTCAGGCTCGAACAATCCTTGTGATTTCAATCTCTCCGCGCTGAGCACGTCATGCATCAGCGAATTCAAACGCCCCTTCAACCATTCGGCGATCGGGATTCCAAAACCTTTCTTCGGCCGATGAAGGATATCGTGCGGCAGCAAGTCTTTCATCGCTTCTTTGAGAATTACTTTCCCGATCTTTCCCTTGAGTTTGTATTCGACCGGAATGGACGCCGCAAAATGTCCGACCCGTGGATCGAGAAACGGCGCACGCGTTTCAAGCGAAACGGCCATTGCCGCACGATCGACCTTGGTCAGAATGTCTTCGGCGAGATAGTAATTCATGTCCCCGTACTGCATGCGCTCGATGACGTTCTTCGCGTCGGAAGTGTCCACGAGTTCTCTAACGCCGCGATAAATGTCGGCGTCGGTCGCGGCTAGAACGTCGCGTGTGAAAAGTTTTGTGTGCTGATCGGCGGCGAATGACCCGAACCAGGAATGATGCCGCTCTACATCATCAAACTTCGCCGCTCGAATGAATCGTTTCGCCTTGTAGTCGAATGAAAGGTTGTTTGTCGAAACGGGCAGAGCATTGACGACTGGTTCGATCAAACCCGAGCGAACGAATGCCGGTATCGCGTTGTATTTCGCAGCCAGGCCGTGGGCGTAGTACATCGGATAGCCGGCGAAAAGCTCGTCGCCGCCGTCGCCCCCGAGCGCGACGGTGACATGCTTGCGAACAAATCGCGCGAGCAGATATGTCGGGATCAGCGAGCCGTCGGACATCGGCTCATCGAGCCATGTTCCGATCTCGCTGATCAGATCGCCGGCGGTCGTCGCACTGAGTTTATCTTGGTAATGTTCGGTGTTGAGATGCTTCGCGACTTGGCGTGCGTATTTTGATTCGTCGAATGAATCTTCCTCGAAACCGATGGAGAAAGTTTTTACACGCTCCGTCGCGTGCTGTGTCGCGAACGCGGCGACCGTCGAGGAATCGATCCCGCCCGAGAGAAGTATGCCGAGCGGCACATCCGAGACAAGGCGCATGCGGACGGCGTCGGAGAGAAGATCGCGGAGCTCTTCAGCTTTGCGGCTTAGCGACTTTGCGGGAGACCGATCATCGCGGGAAGACCCACCCGCTACCGCAGGTGGTACTGACTCATGCTGCCAGCTAAGATCCCAATAACGACGCGTCCTCACCTCACCATTCTCAACAATCAGAATGTGCGCGGCGGGAAGTTTGCTCACGCCTTTATAGATCGACATCGGCGCCGGGACGTAATCGAATGAAACGTAATGCCGGAGCGCGTTGAGGTCGAGCTCGGGACTGACCGCCGGATGCGCCAGCAGAGCCTTCGGCTCCGACGCCCAGATCAGTTTGCGGTCGAAGACGCCGTAATAGAGCGGCTTCTCTCCAAATCGGTCGCGGGCGATGATCAGTTTCTTCTTTCGCGTGTCCCAGAGCGAGAACGCGAACATGCCGTTGACGTGATCGACCAGCGCCTCGCCGTATTCCTCGTATAGATGCGGGAGGATCTCAGTATCGGATTGCGTTGTGAACTCATGCCCGCGCTTCTCGAGATCGGCCCGGACCTCGCGATAGTTGTAGAGTTCACCGTTCATCATCACGATGACCGAACGATCGCAATTAAAAACCGGCTGGTCGCCGGTTTTGAGATCGATAATAGACAGCCGCCGCATACCCAGAGCGGCTTGATCGTCGATCCACAGTCCCTCCGAATCCGGCCCGCGATGCACTATCGTCTCGCACATCGAGTGAAGGACGACTTTGGAATTCGGCGACGTGTCGTTGCTATTGAGTTTTATCCAGCCGGCTATTCCGCACATCTCTCCAATCGACTAAGAATCAAGTTTTCCTTTTTCTGCTATCTCGATGAACTCTCCAAAGTCTTCCGCGACCACTTCCGTTTCGCCAGTTTCGTGAAACCATACGACGACCGGCATTTCGGCTCCGTCCGAGGGTCGCGAGTAATCGAAACAATAGACGTCACCGGAACCGCACTCGCCGAACGGAAGTAAATGCCGAAAGTCGGCCTGAGTCGACGAAATGTTCAATCCAACTCTTCCAAGACTCGTCGAAATTTCGAACAATCGAGTCCGATGTCTTTCGAGCGTCGCGCTCATCGTAGACAGGAAAGATAGTCACATCCTCAATTCCTTTACCGTTATTTTTCAAAAGCCACTCTCGGAAAGAAGGTGGAAATTTGAAAGCGAGTTGAGCCTCGGCGGTCGATATTGTCTCGTCGGTTGTGCCGATCATTCGTGGGTGGCTATTACTCATTGCTGAATCCGATCTTCTCCCTCACCGCATAGATCGCCTTGTCCTGCGGCCGTATCTGACCCGCTCACGCGGACGGTACGGACTCGTGTGCAATCTACGTTACAGGTCGGCCGACTTGAGACCCCACCCGCTGCGTACTGACTATTGTCGCAGAGTATCGAGAGACGTCGAAAGATAGCCGCACGAGTCAGTACCGTCCGCGTAAGCGGGCGGGTCATACGTGGCGGTCTCTAGTCGAAGTCCGGCAACGGCCCGCCTTGTCCCTTTACAACATAATCAATCACCGCTTGCAAACCACGTTCGTTCCAGATGCGTCGGCGACTCCCTTTGTCCGCCCATGGGCTGTGGTCGTACGTCCAACAACCTTCCTTTCTGAGGTCGCGCGTCGCGTAGGCTTTGAACGCGTTCAGTACCGATATCGATGATTGACCGCTGTTATGTACGACGCTGTGTGCGTGATTTGTGCGTACGTTCAGCGCGTATAGATGCCAACCGCGATATTCACAAACATTTCGAACCGAAGCTTCCACGACCTTTCGAGCCTGGGCGTTCAGCTTGAACGGCGGACTCTTCAATTTAGCTCGATTGTATTCGAGCCATTTCTCGTTCGGCTCTACGTACGGTGAGCGATACGCATTGTGGAACCGGTCGATCGAGCCGCGTTCATCGCCATGCAACCACGTGCCGTAGGTTCTGAACGAGACAAAAAAGGCAATCGGAGTGTCTGTGTCGTTCCACATATGGGAGATATGTAAAAATATCCGCCTGCTCACGCGGACGGTGCTAACAGCTCCACCGCTCGCGCGGGTGGTACTAAGTCGTTCGCGAAACTACGCAGCTAGACGGCCGGCTTGTTACCCGCCCGCTTACGCGGACGGTACTGACATTGCCGACCCGCTCGCTACCGAACAAAATAGCTCACTCTTCAAAACCAACCTTCTCCCTCACCGCGTAGATCGCCTTGTCCTGCGACTCGTGATATGTGCGAACTAGCAGTTCGGCCAACAATCCCATCAGGAAGAACTGCACCGAGATCGCGAGCATTACCACTGCGATGATCGGCAGCGGTGTAAGAATGAATGATGTACCGGAATAAAGCTTCAGGAAGATCGCCCACAGACCAGCAAACATCGAGATAAAGAAGGCGATCATTCCAAAAGCACCGAACACGTAGATCGGTTTCGTGTGATATTCGGCCATGAACTTGATCGTCATCAGATCGAAGACAACTTTGATCGTTCGCGAGATCCCGTATTTGGATTTGCCCATCGTACGTGCGTGATGATCGACCGGGATTTCAGTGACGCGTGCACCGGCCCAGCTTGCGTAGATCGGTATAAAGCGATGCATCTCGCCGTACAATTTCACATCCTGAATCACGTCGCGGCGATAAGCCTTGAGCGAGCAGCCGTAATCGTGAAGCGGAACGCCGCCGATCCACGAGATTACGCGATTTGCGATCTGCGACGGGATCTTTCGCGAGATCATCTTGTCCTGCCGGTTTTTTCTCCAGCCGGAAACCACGTCGTAACCCTCGTCAAGTTTTTCAAGCAGCCGCTCGATATCCGCCGGATCGTTTTGCAGATCGGCGTCCATCGGAATCAGGATGTCGCCAATCGCGGCATCGATGCCGGCAGACATCGCCGCCGTCTGTCCGTAATTTCGCCGAAGCGAGATCACACGAACGCAATCATCGCCGGCAGCGATCTCTTTCAAAACATCAAGCGAACGATCGGTCGAACCGTCATCGACATAGATCACCTCGGCAGATCTCCCGAGCGCTTCCAGAGCGGCGCGGATCTTTGCGTGCATCGGCCGAAGATTCTCCTCCTCGTCGAATACAGGGAGAAATAGAGAAAGCTCGGGCCTCGGTTGTTTAGTGTGATTAGAGTCCATTGCCAAGCTCTATAATCTACGGCTTTTAGGGGGAAAAATACAGTTGGTTTCACGTTTACGAGGTTTGCGCGAAATGGGTGTCAGTACCGCCTGCGACCGCAGGTGGTTCTAATTTTTTTGCCACCACAACGATCGACACACCAAACGGGAAATTGAAATTCTTTAACCAGAATCGCTCGGCTGAGAAAAGCTTTCCGAATACCCCGTTCAATGCCGACACGTTCACGTTGTTCTCGGATTCGGGTTTGATACCCGTCAATTTCATCAGCGTGCGTCCGCCAAGGATCGGTGCAAAGAACGTAAAGTTCGCGTAGGTCGCACGCTCAATTTCGTAACCGGCCGTTTCCAGTCGCTCGATGATCTGCTTTTTGGTGTATCGGATACGATGATTCGAAACATCATCCTGCACACCCCACAGCCACATGAACGCCGGAACGAAGATCAACGAATAGCCGCCGCGTTTCGTCACGCGGAACATTTCCTTCAGCCCGGCAACGTCATCATCGAGATGCTCGACGACATCGAGCGCCGTCGTCACGTCGAATGTTTCATCCTTGTAAGGAAGCGTCTCGGCCAATCCTTTCTGAACCTTCAAACCTTTGAGCCGGCAAAATTCGAGCGCGTCGTCTGAGACGTCAACGCCCTCCGCCGTGCCGAATTGAGACAGCATTTCGAGATTCGCGCCGGTTCCGCAGCCGACATCCAAAATGCGGATCGCGCTTTGAGTCCCGGATTTAGCCGGCACCACCCCGTCCGCCGAAGTGGCGGCCACCCCTCCTAAGACAGGAGGGGAGTTTGATCCGGCCGCCTGACGGTGGGATTCAAAACGCTTGACGATCTCGCTCAAAAAACTTTCCAGGATCGCGCGGCGACCCACGAACCACCAATGTTTGTCCTCGACACGATCCATGATCGCGTACGTGTGCTGCTGCATTTCCTGCGGAAGGGATGAATTCATCAAAACTAGTTTGCCACAAAAGGCAGAAACCCGACCGGTAGGGAGGGTGTACTTGTCCCGAATCGGACACCCTCCCTACCGGTCGGGTTTCTGCCTGCATTGTTATCTTTGCCGCAATCCCAGCAATTCGCTTGCATGCGGGCCCGGGTTTGCGTCCGGCGTCAGCCCGTAATTTTCGCGCAGGCGGCATCCGATCCCGTCTTCGTTAAGAAAGCATTCGCCGTCGGCGTGTTGACCGAGGATCAAAAGCTGAAGACCTTCTTCGACGTATTCATCGCGCGCGACGCGCAACATATATTCGCCAGCTGTTTTGTGAGCCTCCCATTCCAGTTCGTACAAAGTTGGATCGAACAGGCTCAGCGGATTGACGTCAGCATCGGAGAAACTGGCAATAGTTTGTGCAAAATCGTATGCGTGACGACCTTCGTGGACGAATGTGCCTTCGCATCCGCGCTGCCCGCCGGTGTCGATCGTCTCCTCGGCTATCACGATGTAGATCTCGTCGAACGCTTCTTCGAGACTCATTCGCTCATTCTCTATTCGATCATTCGTATCGCCCGTGTCGATCAATCCAGTGACGCCGGAGGCGTTGACCTTGCTGACAGGCTCGACTCGGATGAGCATATTCGAATCGAGGATCAGCGTGGCGACTTCTCGATGTGAGTCGTTGCCATTTTCCAGTAGCGAGTCGAATGCCTGTTCGATCGACTGCCGGTACTTTCTGTCGATGCCTTTCTCGAACCTCATCCGTGTCAGTACCGCCTGCGGTAGCGGGCGGGTAAAATCAGCGGCCTCAAATAATGTCTAAAATTGCTCGACGTACACCCACCCGCTACCGCAGGTGGTACTGACTAGATCTTCCCAAATCCACACCAGCTGTTTCGATTGTGCCAGATGATCTCGACATCGTCGGCTTTGATCTCTCGCCACCAGGACTCGAACACTTCCTTTGAAATGTAAAACGCGGTCGGCGCGACGAGATGATCAAAAACGATGTTGTGCTGCTCGCGCCAGCCAAACGTGCCGATATGATTCAGATAGTCGTTATAGAAAAGCTTATTCGCTATTGGTTTCGCCGCGATATTCGCCGGGCGATAGACAAGCTTTGTCGTCAGGAAAAGGCTCAAAGTCGGAAGCTTTGAAAGCTGAAACAACATCGGCTGGCTGATCTTCGATGTAAAGCCTGTCCGAACAGGATCGACGTATTTTGTGATCCACTCGTTGTTCTCGGCTCCGTAAACCCACGCCGAAATGTGGCCGCTTTTCTTGACCTTCGCGGCGATCGACAGAAACGCTTTCTTCGGATCGGGCGTGTGATGCAGGACGCCGACGCTAAAGGCGTAATCGAACACTTTCTTGAACGGCAGTTTGAAAATATCGCATTGCACGATGTGAACGTTGTGGAGATTTCGAGTCAGTGCGAACGCGGATTCGACGCCGTCGCCGAGGTCGATACCGACAACTTCTTTCGCACCCCACTCGGCAGCGAGCTTGGTGTGGCGACCTTTGCCGCATCCGCCCTCGAGGACGATCTTGTCTTTGAAAAACTCTGGCTTAACAGGCTGCAGCCAGCCGAGAAACTGTTCGTTGTATTTCGGATCGTCCTGCGTGAAGTGGGTCCACTGCCAGCCAAAGTTTTCGGCCGTCTCGGCTTTGTCCTCATCGATCTTTCCAAGATCGGCGAACCGCGGAACGCCGCGGACGACCTTGTACTCACGCGAGCATTTCTGGCACGTGAGAACACCCTCGAGGATCTCCTTATCGTGGTACTTACTTGCATACGCGAGTAAGATGTCACCGCCGCACGTCGGGCATGCGAGTAGATCTAGTAGTCTTTCTTTCATTTACAACTTAGCTCCGCAGGAGCGTCTCTGACTGTCGCTCCTACAGAGCTTTGGTGGATTTTCGTGTGATTCGTGTGTTTCGTGGTTCGGTTTTCTAAGGCAGAAACCACGAAACACACGAATCACACAAAAAAAACCAAACGATTCAGACGAATCGGAATCACCTTTGTTGCGTCCGTTCTAATGCGCCTTTGAAGCCCTCAAACTCCTTGTACGGAAACGGCTGTCGCCAGTTGAACTCGAACTCATCCGTCTCGCGATCAGCGTAAAGCTGGTCAAACGTTTCGGCGAACGACGCGACGACGTCGTCCACAGTTCCTGTGTGCGTGAAAACAAGTTCCCGTTCAGCCGGCTCACGATCGTCGGTCGGATATTGATAGATCTCGAGGAGCAAATTGTCACCGCTGCGAACGAAACGGAAGTCGAACTCTTCGGGATCGCGGTTCCATTTCAAAACGTATTCGCTCTGCGGCATACCGGCGTCTACCAGCGATGTGAGGATTTTCATCAACTCCGGCAGCGCGAGCTCATGCGGAGCGTGAGCCGTCGTCGTATGAAACTCCGAGACTCCGTCGTCGAATCCGATGGACATCCATCCGCACTGCGGGCTATTGAAACTGACTTCCAGCATAAGTAGTAAATAGTAAATCGTGAATCGTGAATAGTAAATCACAGCTCTCGGGCCGGCCTCTGCGTGCTTTGCGAGCTCTGCGTGTAAAAATAGTTCACGCAAAGCTCGCAAAGTTCGCAAAGAAACCAAGGTTTTTACTATTTACGATTCACGATTTACTATTTACTAACAAAGATGCGGCAATACCACGACCTCCTCAAGCATATCCTTGAAAAAGGTTCTCGACATGAAGATCGAACCGGTGTCGGGACGATCTCAGCGTTCGGATATCAATCCCGATTCGATCTTCGCGAGGGATTTCCGATCGTCACCACAAAACGCGTTCCTTTTAGATGGGTTGCCGAAGAGCTGTTCTGGTTTCTAAGTGGATCAACTAGCGACACGGAGCTCCAGGCTCGCGGTGTCGATATTTGGGCCGAATGGGCGACTGCGGAACAAACCGCGAAATTCGGACGCGAAGCCGGCGATCTCGGTCCCGTTTACGGTTACTTGTGGCGATCGTTTGGCGGCGAATATCCGAAGATGAATGGCGTCGATCAGATCGCGCGATTGGTACGCGAGATCGAGACAAATCCAAATTCGCGGCGGTTGATCGTCACCGGCTGGAATCCGGAGACGTGCGACGAAGTCGCTCTGCCGCCGTGTCACACGCTGTTCCAATTCAAGATCGAGAACGGCAAGACGCTGCACTGCCAGCTCTATCAGCGCTCGGCCGATGCATTTCTCGGCGTGCCTTTTAACATTTCAAGCTATGCGTTGCTGACGCATCTCGTCGCCCACGCCTGCGGTTTAGAGGTTGGGGATTTTATACACACTTTCGGCGATCTGCACATCTACTCGAATCACCTCGATCAGGTAAACGAGCTGCTTGCTCGTGAGCCGCTTGCGCTGCCGACACTCGAGATTGCTGATGCGTCAGGTTTGAAGGGAATCGACGGACTTTTGCATTTCAAATTTGAGAATTTGAAATTGGAAAACTACCAGTCGCACGGCAAGATCGCCGCTCCCGTTGCGGTATAACTGACAATGTATAGTTGAGAATGGACAATTGAAAATCGCATCACGCGGTCAACTATCAATTATCCACTTTCAACTATAAATTCATTTAACGTTCGGCGGTTGGGCGTTTTTCGTGCGGACGCTTATGCCTTCTCCGGCGGTGAGAAAGACGCGGCGGATGTCGTAACTCGATGTATTGACCGGTATGTAGGAGAGCAGATAACGCTTGTGCCGAAGCTCCTCGCATATCGCTTTTGCCGCATCCTGAGCCTCTTCGAGCGGGTAAATAGTTCCACCGGTACCTTCGGTAAGCTGGGTCAGAACCGCGGACGCCTTTGGCCGATCACGCCGAAACGCCCCGCCCGTACGGTCGGGCAACTGCAAAGCGTAGATCGTTATATTCTCGTTTTGCATACGGCCGAGGATCTTCTGAAACGCTGTCTTGCTGCCGCGATCCACGCCGTCGCCAATGATGACGATCGCAGTCTTTCGCGTGCCCGGCATCAGGGGGAGCAATATTTCATCTACAGCCGAATCAAGTGCATCGAATAAGAACGGTCTGCCTTTCTTGCGAAATGTGGCGAGCGCCGACTCCATCTTTTTTGCATCGTCCGTCCATTCCTGGATAATCTCGGCCTTTTCGTCGTAAGCAAGAACAAAGAGCTGATCGCCGTCGAATATCTCGTAGGCAAATTCCATCGACGCTTTCTTTAGCCGTTCGACATCGGCCGGGAGTGTCTGTGAATTGTCGACAAGAAGGACGATCCGCGCTGGAGAAGGATCGAAGCTGAAATTTCGAATTCTCTGCTCGAAGCCGTTTTCGTAAAGAGAAAGGTTCTCGATCTTGATCGCATCCGGATTGCCGTCGGTTCGCGATGCGGTGACGCTCAAAAGCGTTCCTTCCAGATCACCACCTCTGGCCGTGTGACGCGATTGTGCAAGAACGACGGCGGCGGTAGTCGCGGCCAAACCGAGAAACAAGCCAATTTGTGCAAAACGCTTCATCTATTCTTTCTTGGATCCGCCATCTGTCTTGACGACCGATGTTGTATCGGTCGTTGGCTTTGATGCGTCAGAGGACTTTTCCGTTGATTCACCGCCTGAACCTTTTTCACTTTTGGTTGAAGTATCTGGAGCTCCCGACTTTTTCCCGGCGTAGTCGGTGACATACCAGCCGGCTCCTTTAAACTGAAACCCGGACAGAGACCACTGTTTTTCAAGGCCGCCGCCGCATTTTTCGCAAGATTTCAGCGGTTCATCGCTGAGGGTTTGCCGTCTTTCAAAATGCTCACCGCATTTCCGGCACTTGTATTCGTAAATTGGCATGTTTTCTAACTGTGAACTATGAACTGTGAACGGTGAACGGCGAATGCTGAATGATGAGCTATAACCGGTACCGGCCGCGCCACACGCTCATAGTTCATTATTCACCACTCACCGTTTACCACTAATTCTCACCAGTTGGTCGCTGTGTTCTTTTCGACTTCGCTATCGTGCTCGGTCAAAAATCTCTCGGCGTCGATCGCCGCCATGCAACCGGTCCCTGCGGCCGTCACGGCCTGACGGTAATAAGAATCCTGCGCGTCACCGGAGGCGAATACGCCGGGAATATTTGTTTTCATCGTGCGGCCTTCGGTTTTCAAATAGCCGACATCATTCATCTCAAGCTGACCCTTAAACAGGTCGGTGTTCGGTTTGTGCCCGATCGCCACAAACACACCTCGCGTCGCGAAGTTGTAAGGCTCGCTCGTTTTGTTATCGAACAGAGCGACGCTCTCGACACCCGTCTCCTTCGTGCCGTGAATTTCCTTTACCTCGGTGTTCCATAACACCTCGATCTTGTCATTCGCGAGCACTCTCTCTTGCATGATCTTCGAGGCGCGAAATTCGTGGCGTCGGTGTATCAACGTGACGCTCGACGCGAACTTGGTCAGGAACAACGCCTCTTCCATTGCCGTGTCGCCCCCGCCAATAACGACGATCGGTTTATCGCGGAAGAAGAAGCCGTCACAGGTCGCACATGCCGAGACGCCGTTTCCACCCAGCCCTTCGGGAACCGGGGCCTCACCCGGAATGCCGAGCCATTTGGCGGACGCGCCTGTCGCGATGATCAGCGTCTCCGCCCTGATTGTCGTGGTGATCTCTTCACTATCCTCGCTCTCCTTTCCATAGAGCGTAAAGGGCCGCTTCGACAGATCCACCTTGTCGATCCAGACATTCAGGATCTTGGTCCCGAACCTTTCGGCCTGTTCGCGAAACTCGTCCATTAATATCGGCCCCATTATTCCGTTCTTAAAGCCTGGATAATTCTCGACGTCGGTGGTGATCGTGAGCTGCCCGCCGGGTTGCGGGCCGTCGATCACCAACGGGTTAAGCTGTGCCCGTGCGGCATATATGGCCGCAGTAAGGCCCGCCGGCCCGGATCCAAGGATCACAACCTTCTTCTCGATATTTGTCGTTGCCATGTACGTTCCGATGCTCTCCAAAAGCTTGAAAAATTTGAAATAATCGCTATGTGTGTAGTATAACTATCGCGTCGCAACTTAGTCGAATACCGATACGAGAGGCCGCAGTTCTCGAATCCCGAAATGCACATGAAATATTCCCCGCAGCGAGTCTCTCATAGAGGTTTTTCGCGAAGTGATGTTAAACTGGGTTTGCTCGAACTGACACCCATTTCGTAAAAACGCGCCAGATGCCGACAAGTATGCAGCCTCAGTTTGAGGAAAAACGCTTTGCACTTCGGATGGCCCTGCGGCTTCCGATCGTAGTATCTGGGCGCGCGGACGATGGTGCCGCGTGGAGCGAACCGACCGAGACCGATGATATATCGACGCTCGGAGCATTGTTCCAGCTAAATCAGAAGATCGTCGAGGGCGATACGCTTTACATCCGATCGCACCGGCCCGACGGCGTCCCAGTTGAGGTCAAAGCAAAGGTTGCACGCATCGGCGCTTCAAACTACGGCACGTCGCGTGTCGGAGTATCGATCATCGAATCCAAAGACAACTGGCTAAGGCTGTTCGTCGCGTGGATCGCGGACGACAACGTCGTCGAAGGATTGGAAGAGTAAGGACCGTTAATCCATCTTCGATAACATCCCGAAACTGTTTTTGTATATTTGAAATGGACGGACTAACAGTCCGTCCTACCTTTTTATGACATACGAAACTATCACCGTAGAAAAACGTGAGAACGGGATCGCGGTTTTGACCATTAACCGGCCCGACAAACTTAACGCGCTAAACAAGCGGGTCCACGCGGAAGGCGTCGACGCTCTCAATGAGCTTCGCCGTGACGAAACGGTCCGCGTTCTGGTGATCACCGGTGCGGGTGAGAAATCGTTTATTGCGGGCGCCGACATCAGCGAATTTGCCGGGCAGACTCCGGTCACGCAGCGAAATCTATTTTACGAAAAGACGTTTTTTAATTCGATCGACTCGTTTCCGAAACCGACGATCGCCATGGTCAATGGCTTTTGTCTCGGCGGCGGGAATGAACTAGCGCTGGCATGCGATCTTCGAATTTGCAGCGAAACTGCTCGCTTCTCGCAACCCGAGATCAATCTCGGCATAATGCCCGGCGGCGGCGGAACACAGCGTCTGACGCGCTTGATCGGCGAAGGCCGTGCAATGGAGATAATTCTCACCGGCGACATGATCGACGCCGAAACCGCTCTAAAATTCGGGCTTGTCAATCACGTCTATCCGGCAACGGATCTTGAATCGAAGACGATGGAGCTCGCCGCGAAGATCGCCGAAAAGGCTCCGATCGCGCTGCAGCTTTGCAAAGAAGCGGTCAAGTTCGCCTCACGTTCGAATCTGGATGAAGGCTTGCGGCGCGAAGTAGATCTTTTCGCGATCTGTTTCTCGACCGAAGACAAGCAGGAAGGTGTTTCGGCATTTCTTGAAAAGCGAAAGCCGAGATTCAAAGGAAGATAGTCTGCCTCAATCAATTCGTGCAATTTTCGTGTGTTTGGTGTGATTCGTGGTTCGCTTTTTCAAACCCGGAAACCACGAAACACACGAATCAAACGAAACCCTTCACACGAACTCGAAACTTGACGGAGAATTTCCTTTTCGGTAGATTCAAACTTCGTTCCGGAACTAGAAACCAGAAACTAGTAACTCGAAACTTAAAAAAAAAGGGGACGTAGCTCAGCTGGGAGAGCGCTGCAATGGCATTGCAGAGGTC
>JBDTWZ010000083.1:0-13994 GCA_040006435.1 Acidobacteriota bacterium | reverse complement strand
GGAAAATCGGCGATCAGACGCGCGAAGGCACTCATCGCCTCAACATGATTTCCGGCCTCCTGAAGTGCATAACCTCGCAGCCATAGCGCGTGGTCCGCGACCTTGGTCTTAGTCCGAAAATCGTCGGTATTCAATAAAGCCGCCGCACCGGCGAAATCTTTGTTATCGAACTTGATCTTCGCCCGCAAAAGCTTTGCCAGCAGGCCCGTACGCTTCCCGGCAAAGCGCGATTCGATTTCCGCGATGTACGCGTCCGAAGGTATCTGCCCACCACGCGCCAGCTGCCGTAGATTTGCGAGGGCCTGTTCCTCGGTCTGCTGGGCCGAACAACCAATGGAAAAAAGCGTCAAAGTGACGATAAACGCGAAAACGATTCTGAGGATAGGACAAACCATCTGTTTAAAAGCTCCTGGGTATTTGATGCTAATGCGCGGCGGGCGTTCAAAAGTTTCTGCAGCACAATTTCGTTTCAATGAGACATGAAAAAATATATGATAGCAAAGAAATTCCTCTGCCCGGAGACGTTCCAAATGAGAAAGGTGGTTTTCCCAATTGCTCTCGTACTTCTGCACTGCGCCTCGATCTGCGCGCAAAACGCACGTCCGGTCGCCAAGCCAACGCCACCAGAAGACGGCGATGTTGTAAAAATAACGACCGCGCTGATTCAGGTCGATGTAACGGTTACCGATAAGAAGGGAAAAATCGTTAACGATCTGAAACCCGAAGAAATAGAGATCTTTGAGAATGGTGAAAAGCAAAAGATCACAAACTTCTCTTTTGTCTCCAACCTCCGAACGACCGAGAAACCCGCCATAGGGAAACCGTCTGAGAACCCCGTTATTTTACCGCCGTCGGCGATCAGGGCGGAGAATGTCCATCGAACGATCGCGTTGGTGGTCGATGATCTGACGCTCTCGTTCACAAGCACTTACTATGTCCGCCGTGCCCTCAGGAAATTCGTCGACGAGCAAATGCAGGACGGTGATCTTATCGCGATCATTCGAACCGGAGCCGGGATCGGCGCATTGCAGCAGTTCACGAATGACCGGCGTCAGCTTTATGCGGCGATCGAGAAGGTCCGCTGGAATCCGACCGGTACGGGAAAAATCGGAGCTTTTGCTCCGCTTGAGGCGAAGGTGGACACCGGACAGCCCCCGCGCGAACCAGACGCCGGCGAACGTACGGCCGAAGGGATACGGCGCGAGGCCGACGAGTTTCGCGAAAGCGTCTTTGCCACCGGCACGCTCGGCGCCATCAACTATGTTGTGCGAGGTATGCGGGAACTGCCGGGACGAAAGTCGATCTTGTTACTGTCGGACGGCTTCAAGCTTTTCGCCGAAGATGCGCTCGGATTTCGGGAATCCGGCCGGGTGATGGAAAGCCTCCGCCTCCTGGTTGATGTGGCGAATAGAGCTTCGGTTGTAATTTACACAATGGATGCGCGGGGCCTCGAGGTCACGGGACTCACGGCGGCTGATGATACTAGCGGCCGAAGCCTTGATGAAATCGGGGAGGAAATGTCGCGCCGCCGCGACAAGCTATTCGACACACAGAGCGGCCTTCAATATCTTGCGCGGCAGACCGGCGGCATCTCGATCGTCAACAACAACGATCTGAGCGGAGGGATCCGCAAAATTCTGGATGATCAGAGCTATTACCTGCTCGCGTATGAGCCGGACGATTCTACGTTCGACCCCAAGGTACGGCGCTTCAATAAGCTCGAGATCAAAGTAACCAGGCCGGGAACCCGGGTCCGTTACCGAAGCGGATTTTTTGGCGTGAGCGATGAGAAGATAATCAGGCCTCCGGAGACACCCGGACGACGGCTTATGAACGCGTTGACATCGCCGTTCGCCGTTAACGAGATATCCCTAAAGTTAAACGCGCTCTTTTACGATTCGCCCACGGACGGCTACATCATCAGGTCGCTGGTCCACATACGGGCGCAGGATCTGAAATTCACCGACGAACCGAATGGCGATAAGAAGGCGATCTTCGACCTGATCGCTGTCGGCTATGGAGATAATGGAGCCGCCGTCGATCAAAGTTCGAAGACCTATACCCTGATTTTGAAAAACGAAGTGTTCGAGAAAGTTCTGGAGACAGGCTTTGTTTACGATTTCTCTTTGCCGATCAAGAAGGCTGGGGCGTATCAACTGCGTGTCGCGTTGCGCGATCACGGAAGCGACAAGCTTGGTTCCGCGAACCAGTTTGTCGAGGTTCCAAATCTGAAAAAGGGCCGTCTTGTTCTCTCAGGGATCTTGCTTGAGAACCTGGACTACGCAGATTGGCAAAAGCGTAACGCCGGTCAGGTCGTCGGGAGATCCGATCCATTGGCTGACACATCTTTGCGACAATTCAAGCGCGGGACGGTCTTGACTTACGGTTTTACCATCTATAACGCAAAGACTACCGGAACCGCGCCGAATCTTAGCTATCAAACGAGGGTCTTTCGCGACGGTAAACCGATCTTCGAGAGTTCCAAGCAGCCGATCGCCAATTCGAGTGGTCGTGACGCGAAGGCTGTCAATCTTACCGCCGCACTTGCTCTGGGAACGGAGATGGAGCCCGGTGATTACGTTCTTCAGATTGCGATAACGGACAATTTGGCGAAGCCAAAAGAAAATACCGCAACGCAGTTCGTGCAGTTTGAAATTATCGACTGACCGCAAACGCGGCAAAGTTAACGTCTCGATAGCGGGTTTTGATTTTCGCTGCGCTTATCTCTACCCTAGTTTTTTATGTTTGCGATCAAGTCGATAGAACTCACCGAGATAAACCTTCCGCTCGTACATTTTTTCGAAACCAGCTTTGGCCGGACGTATGAGCGCCGTATTATTCTCGTCCGCGTTGAAGACTTCGATGGTGCAGACGGCTGGGGCGAGATCACATGCGGCGAGGGGCCGGGATACTCGGACGAATGGACAGACTCGGCGTGGGTCACGGCGGAGAAGATACTCGCACCAATGGTCGTCGGCAAAGAAGTTGAAAGCGCGTCGCAAATTTTCGATCTGATGAAAAGAGCTCGCGGGCATCGGATGTCGAAGGCGGGAATTGAAACTGCGTGCTGGGACCTCGAAGCAAAGAAGCTCGACAGGCCGCTGTGGCGTCATCTTGGCGGCGTGAATCGTGAGATCGAATGCGGCGTGTCGATCGGCATTCAAGACAGCGTCGAACAGTTGATCGAAAAGATCCGGACCGAAGTCGACGCGGGGTATCAGCGGATCAAGATCAAGATCGCGCCGCACTGGGACTATGACGTCATCAAGCGCGTGCGTGAAAAATTTCCCGACATTCAGTTGATGGGCGATGCGAATTCGGCCTACACGCTCGCCGACATCGATAAGCTTCGCAGTTTGGATGAATTCGATCTGATGATGCTCGAGCAGCCGCTTGGTTATGACGATATTGTTGATCATGCCGAGCTGCAGCGTCAGATCAAGACGCCAATCTGTCTCGACGAGCCGATAAAATCACCGGACGACGCCCGTAAAGCGATCGGGCTGAAATCGGGCAAGATCATCAACCTCAAGAACGGCCGCGTCGGCGGGCATGCACAGTCGAAGCTGATCGAGGAAGTTTGCCGCACTGCAGGTATACCGGCATGGTGCGGCGGGATGCTCGAGTCCGGAATCGGCCGCGCGCATAACATCGCGATCTCGACGCTCGCCGGTTACACGATGCCGGGCGATGTCTCGGCGTCGAAGCGATATTGGGAGAAAGATATTATTGAACCCGAAGTCGAGGTGACGGCACGGGGAACGATCATGGCGCCGGAAGCTCCGGGAATCGGGTTTGAAGTGCGACGCGATCGCATCGAGAAGATGACCGCGAGGAAAGCGAGTATCGAAGGGTAGTTTGAAACGCAGAGCCCGCAAAGATCGCGGAGGTTAGTATCTTCTTCTCTGCGTTCTCAGCGATCTCGGCGTTGAATAGCTTTATGAGCAATCCAGAACCAAACAAGATCAGCGATGGAACGTCGGCGTTCCATTAGGACCTCACAACCAGAACAGCTTTAGGAACAGCATTGTTACAAAAAACATCAACACGGCCAGCGGTCCACCCACCTTCGCGAAATCCCTGAAACTGTATCCGCCGGGACCCATCACGAGCACGTTTACCGGATGGCCGAGCGGAGTAACGAACGCCATCGCCGACGCCACAGCGACGCACATCACGAGCGCACGGGCATCGGTTCCGGTCTGCTGCGCGATATTGATCGCGATCGGACCCATGATCGTCGCGACGACCGCGGTATTCAGGATCTGGACCAGCAGCATTGTCACCAGTACAAGGCCGGCAGCTATCAAGAGAGTCCCGCCGCCCCCGACCGTCGATGTTAGGTAACCGCTGAACATGCCGGCGGCATTCGTTTTCACTAGTGCTATGCCCATCGGCAGCATTCCGGCGACGAGAAAGACGCTCCGCCAGCCGATCGAGGCGTACGCCTGATCGGTCGTCAGGATGCCCGTCAGCATCATCGCGAGAGCACCGCCGAGCATGACGGGGCCGATGACCGACGGGAATGCGATCGCCAATCCAAGCGTCGCGACAAAGATCAGGACCGCGGCACGGCCCTTTGCCGGAGCAGTGATCTGCCGTGTTTTCTGCGGCATCAAGAGGATGAGGTCCGGATCCGCTGCTGCGATCGCGAGTCGGTCGCGTGTCCCTTGTACCAACAGCGCATCACCGAACTGGAGAGCTTCGCCGCCGAGGTTTATCGTGATCTCCTGATCGCGTCGGAGAATGGCGAGAACGGTCAATCCATATTTCTCACGGAAATTCACGTCCCGCAGATTCTCGCCGATCAGTCGCGAGCGCGGCGACAGCATCGCCTCGACAATATCTATCTGGCGTGACTCGAGGTCGCTCTTCCGCCATTCATTCCGCTCAAGATGCTCCATCAGCGGCTCGATATCGCGACTGCGAAAATCGACTTCGTCGCCTTCGAGGACGAGCACATCGCCATGTCGGATTCTGGTTTCCGGTGAAAGGCCGAGCATCTTTCTTCCGCCGCGCTCGATCGCCACGACGCTGACCGCGAAATCTTCGCGCAGCGTACTCTCGGAAAGCGGCCTGTCGATAAGGAAAGAGTCCTTTGGGACACGCGCGCGGAAAAGGTTTCGCTCCAGGCCGTAGGCGTATATCAAGTCGTCCCGGTCGCCGCGGTTGGGAACCTGTGTGCGCTCGACCGGTGTTTCCCCGGCAAGATATTTGCGCCCGAAGAGCGCCATATAGACGATGCCGGTTATGACGACCGGGAACCCAACCCAAAAAAATTCGGGGATGGTCAGACCCGCGAAGCCGCTGTCGCGGAGCAGCGTGCTGAGAATGATGTTTGCCGTCGCGAACAGCGTTGCGGCCCCGCCGATGACCGTGCTGAAGGCAAGCGGCATCAGTATTTTCGAGGTGCTTACGCCAGCCCTCTTCGCTGCACCCGAGGCCGCAGGCAGAAGCACGGCCGCCGCCGCGATGTTGTTCATAAAGAGCGTCAGAAAGGCACCGGTCGCCATCACGACTACCGTCAAACGCAACTCGGTCTTGCCTCCGATCTTCATCAAAAATCGACCCACGGTTTCCGTTACACCGGCGCGTTTGAGTGCCTCGGCAAGGACGTAGATCGCGATGATGATAATGACCGCGGCGCGACTGAAACCGGAGAACGCTTCCTCCGGCGTGAGAACCCCCGACAGGCCGAGCGCAACGACAACCAGCAGCGCTACCAGATCCGACGGCAGCAGGTCCGTGACGAAGACGACGAGTGCCGCCGCAAGAACGACGAGCGTTATGATCAGTGAATTGTCCACTTGCAAAGCTCCAAGTGTAGAACGCATCCGTCGCGGATTCAATTGAGGGTGTCGTGAACTGTACGCATCCTTTCGGCGGGAGCTCGAAGCGCGAACTTGCGGTCAAGTAGCGAAAAACGATAGTCTGACGCTTCCTTTATGAGCAATAACGAACCCAACAAGATCATCTTTTCGATGGTCAAGGTCAGCAAGTTTTACGACAAGAAGCCCGTCCTCAAGGACATCTATCTTTCATTTTTTTACGGTGCGAAGATCGGCGTGCTCGGTCTGAACGGCTCGGGTAAATCCAGTTTGCTGCGAATCATTGCCGGCACCGACAAAGAGTTCAACGGCGAGGTCGTTTTCTCGAAAGGATACTCGGTCGGCTTTCTCGAACAGGAACCTAAACTCGACGAGACAAAGACCGTCCAGCAAATCGTCGAAGAAGCGGTGCAGGAGACAGTCGATCTTCTAAAAGAATTCGAGGAGATCAATGCGAAGTTCGCCGAGCCGATGGACGACGATGAAATGTCGAAGGTCATCGAACGTCAGGGCGAGGTGCAGGAGAAGTTGGATCACGCCGCCGCGTGGGATTTAGATGCAAGGCTTGAGATGGCGATGGACGCGTTGCGCTGTCCGCCCGCGGAAACTCCGGTCAAGAATCTATCCGGCGGTGAAAAACGCCGCGTCGCGTTATGTCGATTGCTTCTTCAAAAGCCCGACATTCTTTTGCTCGACGAACCGACGAATCATCTCGATGCCGAATCGGTCAGTTGGCTCGAACAGCATTTGCAAAAGTACGAAGGTACGATCATCGCCGTGACGCACGATCGATACTTTCTCGATAATGTCGCCGGCTGGATACTCGAACTCGATCGCGGCGAAGGAATTCCGTGGAAAGGGAATTACTCGAGCTGGCTTGAACAAAAGCAAGGCCGTCTTGCGCAGGAACAAAAGACCGAGGACAAGCGCGCTAAGACTCTTGAACGCGAGCTCGAGTGGATACGAATGTCACCGAAAGGCCGTCACGCGAAATCGAAAGCGCGTATCAACGACTACGAGAAGATGGTCGCGACGGAATCTGAGAAGCGCGGTGAAGAGCTCGAGATCTTCATCCCGCCGGGCGAGCGGCTCGGCGACATAGTGATCGAGGCTCACGGAGTGTCGAAGGCGTACGGAGATAAACTGCTGTTCGAGAATCTCGAATTCTCTCTGCCGCCCGGCGGCATCGTCGGTGTCATCGGACCGAACGGCGCGGGAAAGACGACGCTGTTCCGTTTGATCACTGAACAGGATAAGGCGGATGCCGGCGAGTTTAAGGTCGGCTCGACGGTGAAGCTGGGCTATGTAGATCAGTCACGCGATTCGCTGGATGCGGATAAAACACTTTTCGATGAGATCGCCGACGGCCTCGACTTCGTGACGCTTGGAAAGCGCGAGATGAATGCCCGCGCATATGTCTCACGATTCAATTTCTCCGGCTCCGACCAGCAGAAACGCGTCGGCCAGCTTTCGGGCGGTGAGCGCAATCGCGTTCACCTCGCCAAAATGTTAAAATCCGGGGCGAACGTCCTCCTTCTGGACGAGCCCACAAACGATCTCGACGTAAACACGATGCGTGCTCTTGAGGAGGCGCTCGAAAATTTCGCCGGTTGTGCAGTCGTCATCAGCCACGACCGTTGGTTTCTAGATCGTATTGCAACGCATATCCTGGCATTCGAAGGCGATTCAAAAGTCGAGTACTTCGACGGCAACTACAGCGAGTACGAGACCGACCGCAAACGTCGACTCGGTGTCGATGCGGATCAGCCGCATCGGATCAAATATCGCAATCTGACGCGAGCGTAGAAATCCTCTTCCCGGGGAGATCATATGAAAGTAATAGCATTCTGCATTGCTATTGCAGTTCTTTTGTTTGCATCCGCATGTCAGCGAACCACCGAAGCGGAACGGACAGCCGTATCCGCTGAACCGGTCAGCCCGCCCGTGGCCAACCTGTTGGCATCGCCATCGCCCAATATTCCCGATCTGCAGAAGGAAATTCTCGACGATCGATTCAAAGTTACAAGCTCGCCGCTCGGAACATTCGATTTCAGAAATTTCACATACCCGCTCCCGCGCGGATGGCAGAATCCCGACGGAAGCGATCTTACCCTCACCGAGGGCCGCGTGGTCCCGGTTTCTAAATTCGTCAGCGAAGACATGGAAGATGGCGAAAAGGCTGAGGCACGAGCGACGCGTCGGATCGGGATGTCATATGTGACGACAAAATATCTGGATATGACCGGGGACGGTCAGGACGACGCCATCGTCATTTTAAAGATCGAAACCACCGGGCACGCGATACCGCAGCTCGCATATATTTACGAATGGAAAGACGACCGGCCGAGTTTGATCTGGAATTTTCGGACGGGCGATCGGGCGGACGGCGGTTTGAAGGATTTTCGCGTCGAGAACGACGAGCTGGTTGTCGAGCTTTTTGGTCAGGACCGGTTTCTTCTTGGCCAGATCGAAACCGGCAAGATCACCGGTGACGAAGAGCAGCTTTGCTGTCCCACATTCTTTACGCGCACCTTCTACAAGTGGAACGGGAAGAACTTTCTTATGCAGCGAAAACGTCTGACGTATTCGGTGGCCGACCCTTCGGCGCTGCCCCTGGAAAATTACGGCGATGTCGTTAACGCCGCCGCAAAGAATGCTAAGAGATAGATACGACCACTTCGTTTTCCATAGTCTCGGCCCGAATCCCGCGCTCGCCACAACGTCTCAAGGAACCTAAACCGCAGGTAACGCCCAGACCCGAGTTAAGACAGCTTACACTTTATAATACAAAGTACTTGACAATAGAAATCCGTTTGGAGTATCTTGCTGTCAGATGGCGAAACTGCAAGCGGTAAAAAGCGACGAAACGAACGAGCCGGTCCGGCTCAGCGACCGTGCGAGCGAGAATCTGCGCTTTATTCGAGAGACGATGGAGCGCTCGACGCACTTTACGGCGGTGCCCGGATACGGCGGGATGCTGATGGGCGTCACGGCCGTCGTCGCGGCGTACATTGCGGCCGGGCAGATCGATCTTCGTGACTGGCTCATCGTCTGGCTAACCGAGGCGTTTCTCGCCTTTGCGATCGGTCTGCTCGCCATGTGGCAGAAGTCGAAGATCGCAAAGACATCTTTATTCTCGGCACCGGCACGCAAGTTCGCCTTCGGGTTCATGCCGCCGCTTGTCGCCGGTGTGACGATCACTCTCGGTCTCTGGCGATATGAACATTACGAAATGATGGCTCCGGTGTGGATGCTGCTATACGGAGCTTCGGTCGTCACGGGCGGAGCATTCTCGGTGCGCATCGTTCCGGTGATGGGCTGGATCTTTATCGCGATCGGTGCGATTGCATTCGCGCTGCCTGCAAGCTTTGGGAACATTTTGATGGGTGCGAGCTTTGGAGTTCTCCACATCGTATTCGGATCGATAATCGCGCGGAAGTTTGGAGGGTAGGGGGGGGCGCAGGTAGAAAAATTGTATGGCGAAGAATCTGGCAGTAAAAAACAATGGTCAGTCGAAGCCGCTGCTCGTAGAAAAAGCAGCGGGCCAGGTGTCCGAATCTCTCGACAAACTTATTCACGATCGAACGCGCCTCGGGATGATCAGCGCCCTCGCCGTGAATGAGAAGCTCAGCTTCACCGATCTGAAGAGTCTCTTGAACACATCCGACGGCAACATAAGCGTCCACGCGCGCAAGCTCGAGGACGCCGGTTACCTGACGTATGAAAAATCATTCAGCGGGCGCACGCCGCTCACCGAATATTCGATCACGGCGCTGGGTCGCTCGGCTCTTGAGCAATACCTGAATCACATGGAAGCGCTGATAAAGGCGATGAGGAATGTTTAGAGTGCGCGATTTATCGCGTCAGGACGAGCTAAACACTCTGAACCTCGGAGGAAAAAATGGGCGTGCTACTAATGCTAATGACGATTGGCGGTTTAGTTGTTGCGGCAATTCTGTTCGTGACCTCGGTCTACACAAAGAAAACGTGGCTGCGAAATTTCGTCTTCGGCGGCGTCGCGGTCTGGTTCGTATTCTATTTTGCGATGCTGCTCGGTTTTTCGGCGACGAGTCAGGAGAAGAATCTCGCATTTAACGAGCCGAAAGAGTTTTGCGGTTTCTATCTTGATTGTCACATGCACACGGCCGTGACCGATGTTCGGAGGACGAAAATAATCGGGAACAAAACGGCGAACGGCGAGTTCTATATCGTGAATGTCAAGGTTTTCAGCGATGCGAAGGCAGCGACGATCGGACTTATCACTGTGGATGCCTACGTTGTTGATGGTGCCGGACGGAAATATGATCGCGATATGACTGCTGAATCGAATCTTTCGCAGCAGCCGGATTTTGAAAAACCGATCTCGCCGGTCGAGAGCTTTCAAAAGGAGATCGTATTTGATCTACCAAACAACATTTCGAATCCGCGGCTCGATATTAGAGAGGGTTACGGAATCGATCACGTAATTGAAGCGGTGCTTGTCGGGGACGAGGACAGCATTCTTCACAAACGGAATTACTTCAAATTAGAGAGATCGGCGCAGATCGCCGCAATAAAATAAAAATGAAGATCGAATCATTACACCTCGACTTTGAAAATCGATCCGACGTTGAACCCGGGGCGATTGCAGACGAGCCTAACGGATTCTGGGTACGACAATTTCGACAAGATCCAACGACGAAACAAAAAATATTCGACTGGGCTTACGGGGTCGTTATTCCGCTCGTTTGTGTGGCCGCCGACCCGATCGTATTTACCACTCGGGGTTTACTCGCAACCTATCGGCCATTCGCCTATCTCCTTAGTGCCGCCTCAATTCTTGCCATGGCTGCGTGGCTGCTATGGGGTAATAGAATCGGCGGACTGGCTGCTCCGCTGGCTGGGTTTTTCATCGCGGGTAGCGGAGTTTCGCTGATTGTTGGCGGGCTGCTTTTTCCCTACAGTCTGATCGGCCTCTTTTTTGTAATAGGCTTCCTGGGTTTTACGCCCTTGTTTTCTGCGCTTGTGTTTTTGCGGAACGGAGTACGGGCGCTCCGTACATCGAGGCCGACTCTCGATCCACGAGTCGTCTGGCAAGGCGCATTGCTCGCGGCTATTTTCGGCTTGGTGGTTCCCTATGTTGTCAACGTACAGGTGTCACACCTTGTTAGTGAAGTTGCGGCCGGAGACTTGAACACGATTCGTCGCGCGTCGGCGAAACTGATGTACTTCAAGCCACTGGTAGATGCCGGTCCGATCGCAGACCGTTATTATCAGAGTGATTATTTAGAGAAGAGCTCGCCCCGGATGAAAGCACTCGCCCGAGTTTACGAGGAGCTGACCGGAGAGAATATTGAGGTTCGGGTAATGGCTGATTAGGGAAATGAACGAAAGAACTAAAACAGGTTTTGAGATCTTAGAGGCATCCGTGCTGATCGGGGTACTCGGCAATATCCTGCTCCGTCAGACGCCGTGGGGATTGAACGCGTTTCTTTTTGTCGCAGCGTTCGTCGCGAGTTTGCTGGTGCTGATGCGTCGCCGCCGCCCGGAGCTCATGACAAAGAACACGCTAGCTCTAGCGGCGGCGATGGTCTTTTTTGCATCGATGTTTTTGATCCGCGACTCGATCGAGCTTCGTGTGTACGACACAATTGCGATCCTCATCTTGATGGGCGTAATTCTGCTCGTCAATTTCGATATCAAAGCGAATATCGCCGGTGCGTTCCATTACATCGCTGGGTTCGTCTACTCAGGCATAAGTTCCGTATTCGGCCCGATCGCACTGCTCGCGGCCGACATCGATTGGAAAGCGATGCCGGGAAATAAAATTAGCGGGAAGCTGTTTGCGGTTCTTCGGGGCCTTGCTATCGCGCTACCGCTTCTATTGATCTTTGGCGGTTTGTTCGTGGCGGCTGACGCCGTTTTCGAGGGGTGGGTAAATCGCGCGATCAATTTTGATCTTGAGACGGTCATTTCGCACGTGGTTCTGACTTCGATATTCGCGTGGTTAACGGCCGGTTATTTCCGCGGAGCGATGACGCCGATATTTGCGGAAGCGGCAACTGCTTCGACCGCGGTGACCGAACTTCGATACGATAAAGATGAAAAAGATGTGTCGTTCGTCGCAAAAGTCGCGGCTGAACCTGCGGATACTTCGGCAAACCTTCCCGATAACGCGACGATCCTTGAGCATATCAACCGGAGCGATCCGCCCAACTTCAAGCACGCAAAAGCTAAACGCGACTGGCAGACTTTCGACAGTTCATCGGTCGCAACAGTTTTTACGTTCGGAACGATAGAGACCGTTATCGTTCTGGGGCTGGTCGATCTTCTATTTCTCGGCTTTGTCATCATTCAGGTTCCGTACCTATTCGGCGGGATGGAGTTCATTCAAAGCACGCCGGACTTTCAGCTGGCTGAGTATGCACGGCGTGGTTTCGGTGAGCTTGTAGCGGTAGCCGCCCTTGTCCTGCCCATGCTTTTGGTTTCGCATTGGCTGCTCAGGCGAGAGACACGACTCCCCGAACGCATTTTTCGGGTTCTCGCCGGAGTCCAGATCGCGCTGCTTTTCGTCATTATGGCTTCGGCCGTACAGAGACTGTTGCTGCTGACGGGCGAACTTGGCTACGGGCTGACAACCGTGCGCTTCTATCCGATGGTCGTGATGATCTGGCTTGCCGTCGTATTTGGTTGGTTCGCTCTTACCGTTTTTCGCGGAGCCCGCAATCACTTTGCGTGGGGAGCCCTGTGGTCCGCGATCGTTATTCTCGGTGCGACGAATCTAATGAATCCGGATGCTTTCATCGCGCGGACGAATATCGATCTTATGCATCAAGGCAGAGAATTCGACGCGAGTTACAACGCAGCGCGTCTCAGCGCTGACGCTATACCGACCGTACTTTCCGCACTGCCCAGTATGTCCGCCGATGACCGGTGTTACGCCAAATGGGCACTTCACAACCACAATCGGGAGCTAGGCGAGACAAACGACGTTCGCTCTCTAAACTTCTCGCGCCGTACAGCTATCTTCGCCTTACACGAGAACGAAACGACGCTGCAACAGCTCGAAGGGTGTCCGACGTGGATGTTACCTACGGCTGGTTCCGGTTTGGACTAAGGCAACGGTGATAGACTTGTTTCATGGCCCGCGATCTCATCCGCGAATATATCTCGTACGTTCGTGTCGAGAAGGGGCTCGCCAAAAATTCACTGTTGGCGTATGAGAACGATCTCGGCAAACTCAAGGCCTGGACGGAAAAGAACGGCCTCGCAGTTGAATCTTTAACGCGGCAAGATTTGAGAGAGTGGCTGATCGATCTCGGACGGACGAAACTTACGGACAATTCGAAACGCCGTCTTGTGAGTGCTCTGCGCGGATTCTACAAATTCCTAATGATCGACGGGCATATCAAGATCAATCCCGCTGAAAATCTGGATCTTCCTCAGAAAGGACTGTATCTACCCAAGTTTTTGAATCAGGCTGAGATCGACATGCTTTTCGCGTCTCCGGACGTCTCGACTGAGACCGGGCTGCGAGACCGAGCGCTTCTCGAATTGATGTACGCCTGCGGGCTGCGTGTTTCCGAAGCCGTCGATGTGAAGATCAACGACCTGGATATCGACGGCGGCATTCTGACGACGACCGGAAAGGGAAGCAAGACCCGCCGTGTACCGGTGGGTTCAAGCGCGATCGAATGGCTGAAGAGCTATCTGTCGTCGCGAAGGAAAAGAGAGAACATTGAAATTCAGAACCTATTCGTGACCTTGGAGGGAAATGCCTTAAATCGGCAGGTGATCTATAAACTCGTCAGAGATCATGGCGAAAAAGCGGGTCTCGAGGGTATTTCACCGCACACGCTGCGGCATTCATTCGCCACACACCTCGTTCAAAACCGGGCCGACATCCGTTCCGTGCAGCAAATGCTGGGGCACGCTGACATATCGACGACGCAGATATACACGCACATGACCGATGCCCATTTGCGCCGATCATATGACCAATTTCACCCACGAGCTAAGTCCGATACCACGGAAAACCTGCCTGAATAGACTTGCATCTTAAACATTCCTTCGTTAGTATTGGAAATTTGCTAATTGGCTCAAAAAGTCCGTTGGCGTGACAATCTGATAGCTGCATGGGTGGTCGAGCGGTCAAAGGCAACGGGCTGTAAACCCGTCGGATTAATT
>JBDTWZ010000082.1:0-14131 GCA_040006435.1 Acidobacteriota bacterium | reverse complement strand
CAGAGCCTCGCGTCCGTGCCCTCTCTCCACACCATGTCGAACTCGGATAAGCGGTACATGATTTCATCCCGCCGCTCTCTGTGAGCCTCAATGACCCGCTCGATCGTCAACGTTTCTTTTGTTTTTTCCACCGGTTTCTAGATTCTATTGCCGCCCGCGGACGAGTGTCAACGACTTGTTCATTCGTCGCCGCAAAAACGGATTGCATCCCAAGGTCTGCCAAATTCATCGGAACCGCACCAGTTCTGAAGCAAATAGGGCCTCGGAACAAGGGGTTGAAAAGGTGGTACGTGAACGTGGTATACTGGCTCCAGCCTATCTCGCAGGCAGCAAAAGCCTGTCCCACCTCAACGGCCGAGCGAAATAATCGATGAGCAATTTTAGAATCAAAAATCCCATGCCTTTGTTTGTTGCCGCCATAGTTTTCTGTGGGTCGGCTTTTTCGCAGAGTTCCGCGCCGGCGAGACCTCTTTTTCAGGATATCCAGGTTCATAACGAGCCAGCGACGACGGCGACGCCGTATATCAAGAAGACGGGCAGTACCGAGCCCGCGGCGGGCGGTCCGCTAGCACCGGTCAGTCGCGTCAAATCATCTTTTCCCGTACTCGCAGACACCGCGATCCCCGGCTATTCCGGTGTATTGGTCGAAACGCTTGAGGGCAATGTCGTCGTCGAAAGCATGTCCAACGTCACGTTCAACCCGGCTTCGAACGTGAAGATAGCCACGTCGTATGCGGTATTAAAAACGTTCGGCCCGGAATACCGATTTCCGACCAGCGTCTGGACCGACGGCAGCTACGAGCAGGCCACGCAGACGGTCCACGGAAACCTTTACGTCTCCGGACGCGATCCGATATTTGGATTCGAGCACGCTATTGCAATTGCATCCGAGTTGAACCGGATCGGGATTCGGAGCATCTCCGGCGACCTGATCGTAACGGACAATTTCGCGATGAACTATTCGACATCGGGACAGCGGTCGAGCCAAGCCCTGTTCACGACGCTTGATGCCGCAAAACGTTCCGCCGCGGCGACCCGTGTCTGGACGAATTATCTGATCAACTCCGGCCGATTGACTCCGAGCATAGGCATTCCCAGCGTCGCATTCACCGGCGGCGTATATGTTCAGGCAATGCCGAGCAATGCGAAGCTTCTCTTTACGCACGAATCGACGGCGATGCGCGACATCGTAAAAGTCATGATGTGCTATTCGAATAATTTTGTCGCGGAGCGATTAGGAGACATGGTCGGCGGCCCATATGCCGTGGCGAGACTGGTGCAGCAGAATACGGGCGTCCAACCTTATGAATTTTTTCTCGCGACGTCGAGCGGCCTCGGCATCAATCGTGTTTCTCCAAACGCGATGATGAAGCTGCTCCGAGTTCTTCGAGCCGATCTAGCTCGTCACAAAATGACATTCGCTGACATCATGCCGGTCGCCGGACTTGATCGAGGAACCCTTGAGAAACGCTTCGACACAGATTTTTCTTCGGGCAGCGTTATTGGAAAGACGGGAACGCTGGGTCAGACGGACGGCGGTGCGAGCGCTCTGGCCGGCGAGATGAACACTCGAAACGGCAAACTGCTGTTCGTGATCTTCAATCAGCGCGGCAACGTCGCGCGATTCCGCAGCTTTCAAAACGGTTACGTATCGACGATCCAGGGACAATTCGGCGGACCTGCTCCGATCGCCTATAAGCCTCTCTCGCTCGATTATCGAATGGCGCGGACGCGATTTTCATATCCCGACCGCGTGGCTGCGAACGACGAATAATAGTTAATCGTAGATAGTAAATAGTGAGCCGTGCCGAACAGCACGGCTTTCTGCTTTACGCACGCCGAGTCCTTCCATTGCTTGCTATTCACGATTCACGATTCACTATTCACTCCTTTCCAATCTTGTCGGGATGTTGCAAACTCTCTGTCAGAAACCGCGCGTCGAGGAATGAACGACATCGAACAAGAGCCGTCCGATTCTGAACAGCCAGAGGAGCTAGCCGATCCCATTTCTCCGGAAGACTCGATACGTTCCGAGAATCTAGAGCCATCGAAACAGCAGAGCGTCGCCAGATCAGCCGGCATTGTGTCGATTGCGGTGATGTTCTCGCGTGTTCTGGGTCTGGTGCGCGAACAGGTATTTGCCTTCTACTTCGGCGCCGGTTTTTTGAATGACGCTTTCCAGCTGGCGTTTCGAATACCGAATGTACTTCGCGATCTGTTCGCCGAGGGTGCCCTTTCCGCCGCGTTCGTCAAAGTTTTCACCGATTATCAGGTCAACAAAAGTGAAAAGGAGGCCTGGAGGCTGGCGAGCCTGGTCCTGAATGCGCTCGCGATCGTGCTGAGCATTATCACGATCATCGGCGTCCTGTTTTCGCGCCAGTTCGTTGATCTCATCGCCGATGGCTTTTCGCCTGAAAAAGCCGCGCTCGCCACCACGCTGACCCAGATAATGTTTCCGTTCATCCTGCTGGTTGCGTTGGCCGCGGTGGCGATGGGTGTTCTCAACACAAAGGGTATTTTCGGCGTCCCGGCGTCGGCGTCGACGGTTTTTAATATTGCATCGATCATCTTCGGACTCTTGTTCGCCTATTGGCTTAGCGGCGGCGCCTGGGCGGCGTCACTCGATCGAAATATCGTACCCGACGGCGCGGCGCAGTGGGCGATCATTGGTATGGCGATCGGGACGCTGATCGGCGGGGCCGCTCAGTTTCTGATGCAAGTCCCGTCGCTGTACAGGGTCGGGTTTCGCTTTTCGCCGATTGTCAGCTTTGTCGATCCGGGTGTAAAGCGCGTCATGCGTCTGATGGGGCCGGCGATACTCGGGACATCCGCCGTTCAGATAAATGTCCTCGTCAATACGTTTTTTGTCTCGGGCATCGACGGCGGCATCTCCTGGCTCGGTTACGCGTTTCGGCTAATGCAGTTCCCGATCGGCATCTTCGGCGTTGCGGTCGGGACGGCGTCTATCCCAGTTTTGTCGCGACTCGCGGCCGAGGGCAAGATAAAAGATTTTCGCGACACGCTTTCGTCATCGATGAACCTCGTTTTTCTGATGACTCTGCCGTCTGCATGCGGCCTGATCGTGTTAGGCGAGCCGATCATCCGACTTCTCTATTCGCACGGCGGCGCGTTCAAAGAATCGGATGTCCCGATGACGGCGTGGGCCCTCAGCGGCTACGCGATCGGGCTTACAGGCTATGCCGCTATCAAGGTGCTATCACCTGCGTTCTACGCGATGGACGACGCCAAGACACCGATGCTCGTCGGCATCGCATCGATCCTCGTGAATGCTCTTGCCTCGTACTTTTTTATGAACTGGCTGCTAACGGTCGACGTCATTGAAGGCCGGCCGACAGGGCTCGGACACGTGGGCGTCGCACTCGCGACATCCGTCGTCGCGATCGTGAACTTCGCCGCACTTGCCCTGATCATGCGATCGCGTATCAAACGTCTGAACGGGCGAAGCATCGTGTCGGGATTCGCGAAGATAGCATTCGCGTCTGCGGTCATGTCGGCCGTGTGCTATTTCAGCTTCCGGTTCCTCGATTCTTACTTTCCGACACGGACGTTTTCCGTAAAATTGACGGAGGTGTTTGTGCCTATCGTTCTCGGCGCCGTTAGCTTTGTGTTAATCGCAAAGCTTCTGCGCGTCACTGAACTCGAGAAACTTTATACCGCACTTTCACGAAAATTCAGATGATAAAAAGTTTCGGCGACAAGACTCCAATAATTCACGACACGGCATTCGTGACCGACGACGCGATCGTCATCGGCGACGTCGAGATCGGCGCCGATGCAAGCATCTGGTTCGGCTCTGTCGTGCGCGGCGACGTGAACTACATTCGGATAGGCGACCGAACGAACATCCAGGATGCATGCGTTATTCACGTCAGCTCAAAAGATCACCCGACCGTCCTCGAACAAGAGATCACTGTCGGTCATCGCGTCACGCTTCATGGCTGCTATGTCGAGGCAGGCTGTTTGATTGGTATTGGATCGATAATCCTCGACGGTGCGAGGATCGGTACGCGTTCGCTTATCGCGGCCGGAAGCCTCGTCACTCCCGGCACCTTAATTCCGCCCGAATCTCTCGTCATGGGAGCACCCGCCAAAGTAAAGCGTCCGCTCACGCCCGAAGAAATTAAAAACCTTTCGCGATCATGGCAGAACTACGTCGAGCTAAGCCGGCGCTATGTTTCGGAGCTATGAGTTTCCAGACGTCTCCGGATTCCCCCGTCTTTTACAAACGGGCTCGCACTGTCGTAGAATCTCGTCGTTTCGAGTCCCCTCTTTTTCAAAGTTTTTCAAAGGCAAAATATGAAAACAATTGTCGTGTCCGCGGTATGGATAATGCTCGCTGCTTTCGCCGTTTCTGCGCAGGACGAGGAACCGGGAAAGAATGAACTGATGGTTTGGGGCGGTTATGCTCCGGCGGTGCGGACGTTTGAGATGGGCGGACGAACCTGGGACGCGAGCCTTGGAATCGGGGCACTCCGCTATTCGCGCCGATTCAATAATAGTGATTGGGTGAACCTGAAATACACACTCGACGCATCGATTGTTGTGTTGAACTATCCCGACAAGATCGTAACTGGAACGACCGTCACACCCACCCGCGAGACTAAGTTTGCGATCGGTGTCGCACCGATCGGCTTGCAGGGAAATTTTCGGCCGCGGAAAAAGCTGCAGCCGTTCATCGGATTGAGTCTCGGCTTCCTGCCGTTTACCGAGACTACGCCGAACGTGACGGGAAAAAAACTTAACTTCAGTACGGCCGGTGGCGGCGGTATCGAATATCGCCTCGCGAATAAAAAAGCGATCACCTTCGGTTACAACTTCTATCACATTTCCAACGCCAGCCGCGGGATCGAGAACCCCGGCTACGACGCACAGCTTTTCTTCGTCGGCTATACGTTTTTAAGTAAATAAATCTAGTTAATCGTAAATCGTAAATAGTAAATCGTGAATAGTTCGGAACTTCGGTTTCACTATTCACGATTTACTATTTACTATTCACAAAGTATGGCAAGTACAAATCCAGCGCGTGGCATGCGCGATTTTCTCCCGGCGGACGTCCGCAAGCGCGAATATGTCATTAGCATCATCAAAGGCGTTTACGAAAGCTATGGCTATGAGCCGCTCGAAACACCCGCCGTCGAGAACATCGAGACGCTGACCGGAAAGTACGGCGAAGAAGGCAATCAGCTCATCTTCAAGATCCTCAAGCGCGGCGAAAAATTGAGACAGGAGACAGGAGACGGGAGACAAGAGAACGACGTCTCCGGTCTCTCGTCTCCTGACTCGCGTCTCGCCGACTTGGCTTTGCGTTACGACTTGACCGTTCCGCTCGCACGCGTCGTCGCAAATCGCAAGAACGACATCCCGAAATTTTTCAAGCGTTACCAGATCCAACCCGTATGGC
Source organism: Acidobacteriota bacterium (assembly GCA_040006435.1). Classification (GTDB taxonomy): domain Bacteria; phylum Acidobacteriota; class Blastocatellia; order Pyrinomonadales; family Pyrinomonadaceae; genus OLB17. The sequence goes on along the minus strand of JBDTWZ010000082.1, from coordinate 8,709 downwards.
GGGCCGACCGCCCGGCGAAAGGAAGGTTCAGAGAGTTCTATCAATGTGACGTCGATGCGATCGGATCGTCGTCGATGGTCGTCGAGGCCGAACTGATCTCGGCCGTTAGCGAGATTCTCACGAAGCTAGGTTTCAAAGATTTTGTCGTTCGCATAAATCATCGCGAGATTCTAACCGACATACTCGACACGGCCGGAATCCCAACTGATCTGCATGGCGACGCACTCGTCGCGATCGATAAACTCGACAAGATCGGCGCCGAAGGAGTCGCCAAAGAGCTTTCTGATCGAGGCGTCTCGGATGCAGCTTCGAAGATGCTGCTTGATATTTTTGAGCAGACGCAGCAAATCATCGCTGAAGGAAAAGATGTTAACCGGACGATCGTCAGCAATCTGATCAATATCGTGAGCAACGAGGTGTTGACCGAGATCGGACAGATCCTAAAGTTCGCAGAAAAGTCTCCGATCCAGATCGACCCTTCGCTTGCACGCGGGCTTTCGTATTACACCGGCACGATCATGGAGGTCAACGTACCGGATCTCGCCGGTAGCTTAGCTGGCGGCGGACGTTATGACGGGCTGATCGGGATGTTTTGCAAGCAGCAGATCCCGGCGTGCGGCGTCTCGCTTGGACTCGAGCGCATTCTAGTCGTTATGGAAGAGCGCGAAATGTTCCCGCCTGACATCGCGGAAGCTGCTCCGGCCGATGTGATGGTCACGATTTGGAGCGAGGAGACAATCGGCGAATCTTTGAATCTCGCGGGCGAACTTCGCGCTGCTGGCATCCGGGTCGCGGTATATCCGGAACCGGACAAGTTCGGTAAGCAAATGAAATACGCCGATGCGATCAAGGTCCCGTTCGTCGCGATCCTGGGCGAGAACGAGATCGCTGTGGGAAAGGTGAAATTGAAGAACATGAAATCGGGAGAGGAAATACTCCTTGCTCCACGAGAAGTCGCTTCGATAATTTCGAGTCGGGAATGATTTGGCGGCTTGCGGCAATGTCTGGTCGGGCAAGATCTCGCGGCTTGCCGCAATGCCCTTGAGCATAGCTGCTGGAAGCATTTGTCGCGAAACCAGACTCAGGGACCCCCTCATACCGACGTATCGTGCCGCAAACGAGCGAATATGTTAACCTTTTGTACTGCTTCGGCAATTATGAAAGGCATCTCCATCCTTGGCTCGACCGGCTCGATCGGCTGCAATACCCTGAAAGTTATCGAACATCTCGGTGATATTCGTGTCGTCGCGCTCGGTGCGGGGAGAAACATGCCGAAGTTCGCCGAACAGATCGCGCATTTTCATCCTGCACTGGTTTCGGTGGACGATCAGGCTTGTGCGGAAGCACTCGAACGTGAGCTCCACGCGCTCGGCGCAGTCGTGCCGAAAATTGGACTGAACTCGAAAGGCCTCGAAGCAGTAGCAACGCACGAGCAGGCAGAAACGGTGGTCTCAGCCACGGTCGGCGCCGTCGGATTTATTCCAACGCTGCGGGCGATCGAGGCAGGAAAACGTATTGCTCTCGCCAACAAGGAAACGCTTGTTATGGCCGGCGAATTGATGACGAAGGCCGCCGAGAGATCCGGTGCGGAAATATTGCCCGTCGATTCCGAGCACAATGCGATCCACCAGTGTCTGAGAGGCGAAAAGACACGCGAAGTCCGTCGGCTTGTGCTGACCGCTTCGGGTGGCCCGTTTCGTGACTGGTCCGAAGACGAGATCTCGCGTGCGACCCGTGAAGAGGCTCTCAACCACCCCAACTGGAAGATGGGTGAGAAGATCACCATCGACTCGGCAACGCTGATGAACAAAGGCTTCGAGGTTATCGAGGCGCGGTGGCTGTTCGGATTCGACGCGGATCAGATCTCGGTCGTCGTGCATCCGCAGTCGGTCGTGCACTCGATCGTCGAAATGATTGACGGATCGATGATCGCCCAGCTTGGCGTGACGGACATGCGTCATGCGATCCAGTACGCGCTGACCTATCCCGAACGTCGGGAAAACTGTATGCCACCGCTCGATCTTGCGGGGTTCAGCCAACTTACTTTCGAAGAACCTGCTACCGATCGGTTCCCTTGCCTCGGTCTCGCATACGATGCATTGAGGCGAGGCGGAACGGCGGCTGCGGCGCTGAATGCGGCGAACGAGGTTGCCGTTGCGGCGTTTCTGGATGGCAAGATCCGGCTACCCGACATTGCGCGACTGAATCGGTCGGTGATCGATGCTCACGAACTGAAAGCGGCGGACAGCCTTGAAAATGTTGTCGAGGCTGATCGCTCGGCCCGGGTCGCGGCGGAGGAATTTGTTACATCCCGTTCATTGCAGGGTGTTCCGCAAGCGGTTTGACTGAGCCCCAGAACCGGTTCTAAGCTTTTAGATTGCAACGTGGACCTCGATCAGCGGTTCTAAAGTGATGTTTTTATAAAGGATTTTTTGATTATGCCCGATATTTTACTCGTTATTTTGGCCGTCATCTTTGTTCTGGGTATTGCTATCAATATTCACGAGTTCGGTCATTTTCTTGTCGCCAAGCTGTTTGGCATGCGCGTCGAAGCTTACTCGTTCTTCGGTCTTGGCCCGCGCATCTGGGGTTTTAAGGTCGGCCACACCGACTATCGAATCAGCGCGATCCCGCTCGGAGCCTACGTGAAACTTTATGGCGACGAAGCGACGGCCCCGCTCGAAGGCGGCGATTCGAATAACGAGAAAGTTCCTGACTCGGAGCTTTATGAGCTGCGCCCGCGCTGGCAGAAATTTCTTGTGATGCTTGGCGGGCCGTTCATGAACATCGTGCTCGCTCTCTCGATACCCTTCGGTCTCGCTTTAACGTACGGCGTGCCGTCAATGCCGGCTCCGATCGTAGGCATGGTCGGCACGAACGGTGCAGCAGACCAGGCGGGAATAAAGGTCGGAGACCGAATTGTTAATGTCGACGGTACTGAAAATCCGACGTGGGAAAACCTGCGTGATAGCGCGTTGATCTCTCCCGATCGCGAACTGGCCTTGACCGTCGAACGCGCGGGTAAACGACTTCCGGTGACCGTGCGTCCGAGCAAGATCATGATTGGCGGGAACCCAGCGGGCGAATTGGGATTAGCTCCCGATGCAGGTGTCGAACCGGTTGATGTCGGGACGATCGTACCGGGCAGTGCCGCTGAGGCAGCGGGGCTGAGAGCGGGCGACAGATTGATCGCTTATAACGGAACCGCTGTGCGTAATGCGCAGGAGATGACCCTCCTGATCAGGGAAAACAAGGGTGTCCCGGCCATCTTCTCTGTGGACAGAAACGGCCAGCGCCTCGAGTTGCCGATAACGGCCCGGCCGAATGAGGACGGGGTTTTCATGGTCGGCGTGGGGTTCGCCCCGGGTGCCGTTGACACTCTGGTTCCAGTCGGCGTGGGCGGCGCCGCAGCCTTCGCATTCCAAGCGAACATGCGTGTCCTGCGGATCACCGGAAAGGTGTTCGGCCAGATGTTTTCAGGCGAAAGGTCGGTAAAAGATGCTGGCCTGGCGGGGCCCGTAGGAATCGTACGAACCATCGCGGGCGCCGTTAACGGCGAGCATGTATTCCAAAATCTGATGTTGCTGCTGATGGGAATAAGTTTGAGCTTGGGTGTTTTTAACTTGCTCCCGATCCCTCTTCTGGACGGCGGACAGATAATGGTACTTGGTATCGAGAAAGTGATGTCCTGGTTCGGGCGTACGCTTTCGATGGCCTGGAAAGAGCGGATACAGCTTACTGGTTTGGCGGTTATTTTATTGCTGATCGTGTTCGTCACGTTCCTGGATGTTTCGAAGTTCTTTTAGCGTAGCTGTCATAACAGGGATGAAGAGGAGGAAGGGGATTTGCGAAATGCCATCTCCGTATCCCCTTCTGGTGGGCCGATGAAGATTTCCTTAAATAGTTAGGGTAACAGGATGAGGGGGTGGAAGGGATTTTGCGAGAATGCCCTCCCCTTCATCCCCTTTATCCCTGCTAATATGTTTTTGGTGGGCAGATGAAACGAGTTTCAAGACCAGTCAAAGTCCGTGACGTTCAAATCGGCGGCGGAGCTCCCGTCGTCGTCCAGTCGATGACCAAGACGGACACGACCGATGTCGACGGGACGCTGCGTCAGATCGAGGAGATGGTCGAGGCCGGGTGTGAGATCGTCCGCATCGCGGTCCCGGATGACGACGCAGCGGCGGCGATGTACGAGATCAGAAAGCGTACGAACGTCCCGATCGTTGCCGACATACATTTCCACTATAAGCTCGCCCTAAAAGCGCTCGACGCGGGTATCGATAAGCTTCGCATTAATCCCGGCAACATCGGATCGATCGAACGCGTTCGCGAGGTCGTTCGCGCCGCCGAAGCGCGAAAGGTTCCCATCCGCATCGGCGTAAACGGTGGCTCGCTCGAAAAGGACCTGCTAAAAAAATACGGAACGGCGACGCCCGAGGCGATGGTCGAATCCGGCATGCGCCACATACGTATTCTCGAAGATCTCGGCTTTAGCGACACCATCATTTCCCTGAAGGCGTCGGACGTCAATCGTATGGTCGCCGCATACCGCTTGATGGCGGAGAAGGTTGATTATCCGTTGCACCTTGGCGTGACCGAAGCGGGAACGCCGTTCGGCGGAACGATCAAGTCGGCGATCGGTTTGGGGGTTCTCCTGCACGAAGGCATCGGTGACACGATCCGCGTTTCGCTCGCCGCCGAACCGCACGAAGAAGTTCGTGTCGCATGGGAAGTCCTGAAATCTCTCGAGCTGCGTAAACGCGGAGTGACGGTCGTCGCATGCCCGACCTGTGGACGCCTCGACATCGATAACTTTGTCGAGATCGTAACTGAGGTCGAACGCAGGCTTGCACATGTCGAAGAGCCGCTGCACCTTTCGATCATGGGATGCGCGGTCAACGGCCCCGGCGAAGCACACGATTCGCAGCTTGGGATTACGTTCGGCCGCAACGTCGGCATGATCTTCAAGGACGGTGTTCCGATGCGCCGCGTGTCTGGTGAAGATATAGTCGAAGAGTTTGTAAAAGAAGTCGAGATCTTGCGGAAAGAAGGTTCAGCGGCGAAGTCGCTTGCGGATGCAAATCCTCTTGTGCAGATCAAGTAGTTTAGCCACAGAGCACGCAGAGCAAGCCTTTATATATCTGTCACGAGCCGCGTTGAGACCGGCGCCTCGTCCGTAAGACAACCAAGAAAAAATATCTCCCTGTGCTCTCGGTGGCAAATCTTCTTTACGGGAACAAAACCGAAAACGGATACCACGGCAGGTTTCTCGTCACACCAAAAATCAGCAGCAAAACCAGGAACACCCAGAGCGCGTTCGGATGCAGTAAGTTCACTGGTATTCGTCTGCCTCGCAGCGCGAAGTAAACGAGCGACACAAATCCAAAGCCGATCAGCAAACCGAAGAAAGGCAAGAGCGCGTTGTAATCGAGAGCGGCCGGAACATCCCCGTGAAATAACGAGTGAAATCCTCGTGTCAATCCGCAGCCCGGGCATGCAAATCCGGTCAGCGAGTAGAGCGGGCAACTCGGGAAAAAGCCTGCTGTCGTCGGATTGAAATAACCGACACCAAGAGCGCCCGCCCCAATCCCAGCGGCTCCTGTCGCAGCCAAGATTCTTTCCATTTTCTGCGAGCCCGAAATATCCAACGGGGCCCTCGCTACTTCCTGCATATTCTTAAGATCCGTCAACCATTTCTGATTCTAACACCGCCTCATCAACCTGCCATCGCGACAAAGAGTGAATCAGTCGCGACCTTTCGATTTATGTTAACGATAAAGTTTTCCTGAATAGTTTCGATCTCACCGAGCCAGTGGGCCAGTGTTAAGGAGGTCGTCGCTTCGGCGATTTGAAATAACTCAGGCTTGATATCGAGATTCAAAACTTCCCTCTCATCCCCTCCGTTTCGGAGCAGCCATACATCGTGCGTCAGAGTCTGGAGGATCCCGAGTTTCTCCTCGTATTCATCCTTGTTCTTCGCGTCATTCATCTCTTCCGAGGCAGTAAGCAGCTCGCGTTTGTTATCGCTCACGGCAGCCTTGAGAACATTTAGCATCGCGCTTCGCTGCGTTCGAAACGAAGCCGGGACGATGTCCATTGCGCGACCGACACTGCCGCCCGAAACCCGTGCCGCCAGCGCCGCGTCCTCGGGTGCAAAACCAGAAGCTTCGATCAAATGCGTTTCCAGCTCGTCGAAAGGGACGGGCGCGAAACGTATCGTCTGGCAGCGCGAGCGGATCGTCGGAAGCAGAGTATCGGCACGCGAGGCGATTAGTATTATGTGTGTTGTCGACGGCGGTTCTTCCAGAGTTTTCAGCAGCGCGTTCGATGCGGCGTCGTTCATCTTGTCGGCGTCGTCGACGATGAAGACTCTGGCAAAAGCTTCATAGGGTCGAAAGTGAGCCTCTCGATCGAGTGCGCGGATAGCTCCGATACGCAGGTTTCGTCGGAACGGCACGACCATGCCGACATCAGGATGCTGACTAAAGAATACGTAGTCCGACTCGTCGCCCTTCTCAAACGCCGGTATCGAAAATTCGCCGGCCCGTTTACAAGCCGCGCAGTGCCCGCACGCCTCTGATCGATCCACTGCTGTGCAGACCAGACCTCGTGCAAGTTCGATCGCAAATTGTTTTTTACCGACACCGTCCGGGCCGGTAAATAAAAGTGCATTCGGCACTCGGCCCGTGGCGACAAACCTCCGCAGGGTTTCGCCTACTTCTTTATTGCCAACCAGCTTTCTCATTTAAGAAAATCCGTGATCATCTCGTCTACCTTTCCGTGTGTGTCCTCGATCGAGCCGTTTGCGTCCAGTATTTTGAAACGCCCCGGCTCGGCCGTCGCGATGCCGAGATACGCATTTCGGACGTTCGAGTAAAACTCGGCGGTCTCGACGTCCATCCTATTTCTGCGCTCACCAGTCTCATGTCGATCGCTCATTCGGCGGATCGCATTCTCGACGGTAATGTCGAAAAACAATGTGAGGTCAGGTTTCAGACCGCCGGTCGCAAGTCTTATTATCTCGTTGACCGTCTGTTCGGAAAAACCGCGGCCCGCTCCCTGATACGCAAACGTAGCGTCGGCGTAACGGTCCGATATCACGACGCGTCCCTCTGCAAGAGCGGGTTTTATCAAAAATTCGACATGCTGGGCGCGGTCCGCGGCGAACAGCAGCAGCTCGGCGATCGGGGCAACTGTTTCTTCAGTTTCGAGAAACGCTTCGCGCAGACGTCGCCCGAGAGGCGTTCCGCCCGGCTCATGCGTGGTGATGAGATCGATCCCGCGTGATCGCAGATCGCCGGACAACATACGGAGCTGCGTTGACTTGCCGCTTCCGTCAATCCCCTCAAAAGTAATGAATTTTCCTTGCAAGCTGACTTTACGCTGACACCGATTCGGTTTTGCGTTCCTGTGAAATGGTGGAGATTGCGTGCTTGAAGATCAGGACGTCCGGACCGCCGACATCGAGTAAAACCGAGAATTTGTCGAAGCTTTTGATCCTGCCCGCTAAGGTCGGACCCTGAAGAAGATGAACGACGACATTTATCCTCTCGCGACGAGCGGAGTTTAAAAAGGCGTCCTGAATGTTTTGGGCAGCTTGTTTTTCCATAACATTTCTCGTTTATTTTCTTAGTTTTACAATTTCGTTCCAAATTATAACAGATTTGACAGGGCGACAAGAAATTTCTTAAAACGCGTTTTCCGACTCCTTTTCGCCGGTTAAGCAGCGAAAGGCCTCATCAATGACTGTCGGACCGTCGCCAAATTCGTTTAGCCATAAAACCGCGTTTTCGCGCCTGAACCATGTCAACTGCCGTTTCGCGTAGTTCCGAACATCCTGTTTTGACTGCTCAATCGCGCCCTCGAGAGTTCGCTCGCCACGCAAATATTCGCAAACGCGACGGTATGAGTGAGAGCCAAGTGCGTTCGTGGAATCCTTTACGCCATCGGCGCGTAATTGTTTCACTTCGTCGACGAGGCCGGCGCCGAAATGGGCTTCGGTCCGCGTGTTGATCTTGTCATACAAGGCGGGCCGTGGCGGATTAAGAACAAAGAGCCTGATACGACTCGCGAACTCCGGCGAATCTGCCCGCTTCGGTTGTTGATCGGAGAGGCGTTTGCCAGTCTGAAAATAGACTTCAAGAGCGCGCATCACTCGAACATAGTCCCTTGGGAAAAGTATTTCAGCCGCAGGCGGGTCGATCTTAGCGAGCAGCCGGTGCAGAAATTCCGGCCCGCGCTTTTGCTTCATCGCTCGCAGCCTTTCACGGATCGAGTTATCGGTCGACGGCGCGTCGAACAACGGCCGCATCAATGTTCGAAGATAGAAGCCAGTGCCTCCGACAAGGATCGGAACCCGCCCGCGTGACTCGATCTCGACGATCTTCTCACCGGCGTCGCGGGCCCAGTCGGCGGCCGTGTAGTTGACGTTCGGATCGACGTAATCGATCAAATGGTGCGGCACGCCGCGACGCTCTTCGGCCGTCGGCTTCGCCGTCGCGATCTCGATCCCGCGATAGATCTGCACCGAATCGTAATTGACGACCTCGCCGCCGACACGAAGCGCGATCTCGACACCGAGCGCCGTCTTGCCCGACGCGGTGGGGCCCGCTATTGCGTAGATCGAACCTATCTTTACCGATTCGGACATTGATGATAAGTTTACGGCACGGCGATGATAAGTTTACGGCGCGGCCGCACTTTTTT
>JBDTWZ010000081.1:0-14187 GCA_040006435.1 Acidobacteriota bacterium | reverse complement strand
TTTATCTGCTGGATCGATTGCCGGTAAGTGAGGTAAACAATCCCGAAGACGATCAACGCGACCCCAGCTGTGAACGCGTCGCCGTAGCCGATAATTCTGTAAATCATCCCAGCCGTTCCCGCTCCGACAAAATGTGAGGTCGATCCCGCCAGACAGTCTCGCTTCCATGTCTCCCAAAACGTCAGATTCTGGCCGACCGGAAGAATCAAAGCCGCAACTGCCGTCGAGGTTGCAAACTGTCCAAGCGCGAGAATACAAAGCGTCGCGATCAACGTTCGGGTATTACCCGAAAACGTCGAGAGGTCGGTCACGCGGTTGCAAACTTCCCACAGGAGGCACGCGGCCCCAGTGCCCAAAGCGGCAGAGAAGGTATTCACCGCAATCATATACGGCTTGAACGTAATCTTTCCCGACACCTTCGTGTAGTAACAATTCGCAAATGTCTCGACCGCTGACATAAGAACTGCGGCCGCCGGACCGTACATCAAGAAGGAGAGGAAGACGACGGAGTCGGAAAAACTGATTACGACTTTTGATCTGGGGATGACGATACCCATCCGCGGAGCAATTACCCCAGAGATCAACAAGAGCACCGCAAATCCAGGGCTGAGCGCATCTGTCCCTAGATAAAACAAGCTGAGCCCGACGACGACAATGCCGAGCAAGACAATAGTGGATTTTGAAAAGCTGGGTAGTTTCTTTTCGTTCATTAATGAAGGGGTTGTGAGTTCTTAAGAGAATACCTAAGGGGAAGACGAGCTTCTTCAAGGTCGTCCTTTGAACTAGTCTATCACTCGAAACCTCTTAAAAGCTAGAAAAATTTGGGTTCGAGCTAAAAGTGTATACTTCCTAATAACCCGTCGAGTGTGTAAGAAGTATCCTAATCCAAAAAACGTGCGAAGTACTCACGAAACAGTTATTTATTTGCGTTCTTTGTTGCTGGGGCGTAAACCAGGTATCCATGCGGTACACTTTCTTGCTCCACTCTTTCTGATTGATTTAATTGCTGCAAGCACGGGGCCTTCTCCCGCTTTCCTCGATCGCTCTCGGAATGGCACGGTGATTGAAATAGAGCAAGCCGTGACAAATAGATTGCTTAAAAGAGGAGAGACAAAAATGAACACACTTAGAGGCTGGATCACGACTACTTGTTTAGTTGCCATGCTGATGGTTTCCACGATGACTGCAAACGCCGGGGTCATTATTATCGGCGCCACTGAGGAGCCTTGCACGCCCGCAGCCGACACAGAAGCAAAGATTGATTATGGGGTGATTATTGCTGGATTCACTGGGGTTATTATCGCCGGATTTACCGGAGTTATTATCGCAGGCGCGACATCGGAGCCGGTGGACAACTGCGGCGTAATTATCGCCGGCTAAGCTGATACTGGCTTCGGGGAGAAGGTCTCTCCACCGCAAAAACAGTCGAGTCGAGAAATCGTTCGGCTGTTTTTTTAATTGCGCTCTATCTTAGGTAGTCCAACACGCTTTACAAGAGATTTAAATCTTGCCTCATTTCGGACGGGGATCCATCGGCGATCATATGTAAGTGCGCGCAAGTCCGGCTCGTGCTGGGCATAGGATCTCTCCAGACATTCATAGGCCTCCGTCTTGTCTCCGAGAGCTAAGAAAAGATGAGCGAGATTTGTGGAGTGACCAGTGTTAATTGTTAATTCCGACTGCAGCTTCTTTAACATCTCCAGCGCTTTCGCTCTGTTTCCTTGCCTTGCGTAAACGACACCGGTCATAGCGATGGTCTCGGCATGGTGTTGCGCTCGCAAGGATTCCTCAAAATCCTTTAATGCCTCCCGAAAGTGAGCCAACTCAGTATGAACGACACCTCTAAGCGCCAAGGATTCGTAATTGCCGGGCTCTAGTTCTAGGGCGTCGTTCAAGAAAGCGATCGCTTTATCGTACTCTCCCATCATGTAAAACAATCTGCCAATCCGCTTATAAATAAGCGGGGAAAGCGGATCAATAATCATTATTCGCTCCAGCTGTTCCAAGGCAGCGCTAAAATCCCTGCGCTGCAATAAAATATCTGAATACCGAAACCGGCCTTTCAGGCAGTTGGTATTAATTGCCAACGCCCTTCTGCAGTAACGCTCCGCCTCGCTAAATTTCCATTCCAACATTTTTAGATCACAATAGAGTATTTGAACCACATCAAGTGATTGGTTCCCAATGGCAATTGCATCTAGAATAGGTTTTGTCAATTGCAGGAAATCTTCGTAGGAAATATAACCGTACGCATGGAGTGAGCGATAGCATTCGACCTTTTCGACGTGCGAAAAAATATTCCGCGGGTCGGCTAAGACGGATTCGTTAAAAAGGTCGACTGCTTTGTAAATATCGTTAGAAGAGTGCTTTTCGAGGAAATATCGGCCCTTTAAATATAAGCGATATGATTCCGCGTCCTGTGTAAGCGAGTTCGCAGGAAATCGGCTTGTCCGAATCTTGCTCGATGTTAGGGACTCGACGACTGAAAACACGACTTCTTCCTGCACCCGCATCAGATCAGCAACGACTAGGCAGTATCTTCTACCCCAAACCTGTGTCTCGTCACCCGCACGCGTCAGTTCAACGCTTACTACAAACTCCTCGCCAGAAATTCTTACTCGTCCCGTCAACACATGAGAAACCTCAAGCAGCTCGCCCAGCTTCTTTAGGGCAAGGTTTGTGTCATCAACTCGAAACACCGTGTTACGTGCGATGACTCTAAGACCAGGGACGTGTGACAGGCCGTTTATTAAACCCTCGGTCAAACCATCGACCAGGTATTCCATCTCGGGATCGCCGCCTTCGTTCTGAAGTGGCAGAACTGCGATTGAGTGACTAGCTTTTATGTCGGTAACCGATTGGACTAAGGGAAAGCCGCGGGTGGCTGAAGATGCCGCTTGCCACTCGTCGTCGTCAACGGTCTGGAGGGGTGCGACAAAGCGATAACCGGTGCCTTGGACAGTTTCGATGAAACGACAGTCACGGCTCTCAGACAAAAACCGACGAAGCTTTGAAATGTGAACAGGCAGGTTGCTTTCTTCTACAAAATTACCGTTCCACACATGTCCCAGAATCTCATCCTTGGTAACCACTTTCCCGGCGTTCTCAATAAGAAATTCCAGTACGTCAAAGGTTTTGGTGGTTAAATCCAAGTGCTGGCGCTCCTTGATAACGGAACGCTCTGCCGTATTCAAGAGACAATCACGAAACTTGTAGACACGCATGGGAAATCGAGTATATTCCTACGACCGGTTTTGACTCTGCTTTTATGGAAACGGTGAATATTACCAGAATTCCGGGCGCATGTACGACACTTTTTTCTATATTTAGAATAATTTAGAAAAATCAAACACGCTTAAAGACGTGGTTCGAGGATGGGTGTAGCCTTATTTCATCCTAAGTCAGATGAGAGCACGAACGCCCACTGCTCAAGGTAGTTTGACGATAAAGGATTATTCTCCCCGACGATCGGCGGAGAGAACTGGAAGGCACGGGAATCCGCTTAAAGTTCTCTCCGCCGATTTTCTTTTTCCCATCGGATTCGCCCACCGAATCTGCCGACTTCCTCGTGTCGCTTCGGCCGCTTCTTTCATTACGAATTAAATAATTACAAAATTACCAAATTACCGGTAAGAAATACTCGAGGTAAAAGGCGCTGCGAGCAGCCTTAATATTTCTCATGCGGGTAATTAGTAATTGGGTAATTATTAATTTTGTAATGAACGGGCGAGGGCAGGACGTTGCTCATTAGGTAATTATTGATCTGGTAATGAAAACGGACGGTGTGTGGATTGTCAGGGTATTCAAGACAGTTCCGCGGCAATCATCTTTGTCTTCGGTGCAAGCCGGCGCAGATTCTCAACAGCGACGGGAAGGGCTTCGAGAATACGTGTAAGGTCATCCTCAGTATTAAATCGTCCAAAGCTAAATCGGATCGCACCGCGGGCTAGCTCGTCCTCGCGGCCGAGTGCACGGATGACGGGTGAAGGCTCGAGCGATCCGGACGAGCAGGCCGAGCCGGTCGAGACGGCGATGCCCTGCATATCGAGATTGATCAAAAGGCCCTCGCCCTCGATGCGTGAGAATGACAGGTTTGAAATATTTGGCAGGCGAAGCACGGCGTCGCCGTTCAAAATGACTTCGTGGATACGCTCGAAGACGCCCTGTTCGAACCGGTCGCGCAGATCACCGAGCCGCGTCGCGCTTTCCGCAAGCTCTTCACCCGTGAGCTCGCAGGCCTTTCCAAACGCGACGATGTTCGGGACCGATTCGGTTCCGCCGCGCGTTCCGCGCTCCTGGCGTCCGCCTATGTTCTGCGAATGCAGACGCACACCGCGTCGCACATACAAAGCGCCAATGCCCTTTGGCGCGTAAATCTTGTGACCCGACATCGAAAGCAGATCGCACCCGATGGCTTCGACATCGACCGGCACCTTTCCCGCCGCCTGTACCGCGTCGGTGTGAAAGTAGGTCTTCCGCCCGTCGGCTCGTAATTCCTTCACAAGTTGTCCGATCTCTTCGAGCGGCTGCAGCGTTCCGATCTCGTTGTTCGCCAGCATTACCGAGATGAGAATGGTTTCGGCTCGTATTGCGTCTTTTACGTCTTCGATACGTATTATGCCGTTCTCGTAGGCCGGGAGATATGTGATCTCGTAACCGTGCAGTTTCTCAAGGTCCTCGCACACGCTTTTTACGGCCGGGTGCTCGATGGCCGTGGTGATGATGTGGTGTTTGATCTCTCCATTCTCGTCAAAAAAACGCCCCGCCTTTTGGTCGGGCTTCTGTATTTGTGATTCGAGCAGACCGCGGAGTGCGAGGTTGTTCGATTCGGTGCCGCCCGATGTGAAGATGATCTCGGCCGGCCGTGCATTGATCAATGCCGCGACCTGATGCCGAGCCTTATCGACCGCGGCCCGCGCCTCCTGTCCGAAGAAATGTATGCTCGATGCGTTGCCGAACTTGTCTTTTAAGTACGGCAACATCGCGTCGAGCACTTCGGGTGCGATCGGCGTCGTGGCGCTGTTGTCGAGATATATGCGGCGGAGCATGTGGTTATCTTATCCTACGATACAAAAAAAAGCGGGATCCCGCGATCCCGCTTCCTTTTCAGCACGATAAACGTGCCGGGTTAATCGGTGAAATAACCTAATGGTCGTATCTATGGTCGCAGCTGTGGCAGTTTTCCCCAGCTTCACGGGTCCAGAATACGTGCCGGAGGGTTCGCGTCCCGTCACTGTTCTGTCTCTCGTAAACCGAGCTGCGGCCGTTCGCCGACTGGCGCACCAACCGGCCCCAATTGTGTGCCGCATCCGGATCGTCACCGAACTCGCTGTTAGTTCCGAACATCAACGACGCGATCGTCGTTGAACTGTCCAGATGTGAATAGATCGTTTGGAGCTGCGCATAGTCGTGGGCGTTCGGGCTGGGATTATCCAGCGCGTTCGAGTAATCCATGCAGGTGTTGAGATCCGCTCCGGATGTGTCCTGATGGTCGAGGCCGAAGTCATGACCGATCTCCTGGCACATCACATGCTGGCGATTCGTTGTGCTGTATCCCGAGCTCAGATACGAGTCATTCATCTTTGACGTCGCCTGGGTTATATGAACTCCGCTGATATTGATCGATGCAAGGCCGAGCCATCCGTTGAACCCGTATGCGGCGTTGCATGAACGGATCTTTCCAGCTACCATCCGGCACTGCTTCCGGGTGCGAGTCGAATCATCGCCGGCCTCTATGATGAGATTCATCACAGACGATGAGCTCCAATCGGCCACCGCCGTTCCGAGAGCGGAATTCCAATCAGAAGTATTGCTGTCGACTACTCTGAGCGTGAAAGGATTCGAAGTTCGCGCCCAATGATAGTTGCCCCAACTATTGTTGCCGAGTGTGGAAAGCGAGAACATCGCAAGAAGCAGCGTGGACGCGGCAAACATGCGAACTGACCTGAGAGTTAAAGATTGTTTCATGTAAAGTCTCCTGTGTTTTAGCTGAAATGATCCGATAAACCCGATGAACAAAAAGACGAATTAAATTATAAAAACAAATGCGAAGACTTCGACTAATTGAGGAGCTTTGAAATGCTACATCAACAATCGGCAGAAGGCAATAAAAAAATCTCCCCGGTGTAGCTAGCACATAATTAGCAAGTTAGATGTCCGCTTTCGGTGATCGAGGGTGCTGGGACAATAGCTTTGGAGAAAAGCTATGAGATTGTACCCGGAGATCGCAGTGGAGAAGGCGATGAAAAGACAGGAGAGTGTCTTCCACACCGGGGTCGGTATATACTTTTGAGTGGGCTCGATGGTAATCTCGGGGCAACCGATCATGCTCTCCTCTCATCTCCGCTACGGAACGGGGATTAAGGATTTACACACGTTTAAGAGGGGAAATATGAAATTACGAAATATGATGTTTGTTGGTGGGATCGTTTTGGCTTTCTTGCTTGTTACTGCGGATAGCGGTTTTGCACAGGGTCGAGGCCGAGGAGGCGGCGGCGGACGTCCGGCCGGAGCGGGGCAACCGTCGGGAGCTCCGGGAGTTGATCGCGGTTTAGGCACGGCCTCAACACGCTCGGGTGGAAGATCGGACGATGGCTTGGGAACGGCGGCGACCAAATCCGACGGGCGCTCGATTTCGGGTATTGCCCGTGCCCGACTTGCCCGCGACAATGCGAATTCGATGAGTGATAACGAGCTGAATCGTTACCGCGGCCTTTCGCGAAAGCTGGGAACGACGCCGGAGCAAATGCGGGCAGCGTTTCTGAATGCCCTTATGCTGAATCCGGACCTGAAGTACGGTCAGTTCGTTGCGGCGAACGTTGTTGCCGACAATCTAGGCGGAAGGTTTCCGGCCATCACCTCCTCGGCGATCCTCGCCGGCCTCGCGGAAGGTGACAGCATAGGTCAAACGCTCAGGAATCTTGGTATGACGAAAGAGCAGTCGAAGATCGCCCAGCGAGATGTTGAGGACAGGATCGAAGCCGCTAAGAGACGTAACAAGTAACGAGGCGGTTAATGAAAAAAAACGGGAAGGTCGATGCAGGGCATCGGCCTTTTTTCGCTTGGGAAGGCACGATTGGGCCGATGGTTTCAATTGGTTTAATCACACCAAATGAGATAAATTAAAACACGTGTTTGGATACTCGCATCGAACTGCGAGCGAGGAATAACGATGGATTTTGCGACAAAAGAGATTTTTAAACGTTACGCCAGTATAATGGTCGGCCGTCCGATCTCGCCGGTGTTTTTGAATATTCTGGTGACAAGCGTTTGCGACATGCGGTGCACGCATTGCTTTTTTACTGAAGAGCTGGACGACCGACCGCGGAAGAAGCTGCAAATGAAGGCCGATGAGATCGGCCGGATCTCCGAAACGCTTGGCGGGAACCTCGGCGTTCTTGTGCTTGCGGGCGGTGAGCCGTTCACGCGAAAAGACCTTCCGGAGATCGTCCGCTCGTTCTACGAAAACAATAAGCTCGATTCGGTCTACCTGATGTCGAACGGCCAGATCCATCAGCGGATCTTCCCGGATGTAACGCGCATTCTCGAGGAGTGCCCGAAGCTGAACGTGACGATCGCACTGGGTATCGACGGAATGAAAGACGCGCATGAGAAGATCCGTCGCAAAGAGGGAAGCTGGGACAAGGCGATCCATACGGCGCGGACACTGCAGCAGATGAAACGCGAGCAGTATCCGCAGCTCGACATTCAAACCTGCACATGCGTGATGCATTCCAACGAAGACACGATCTTCGATTGGTATGATTTTCTGAAACACGATCTCAAACCGGACAAGGTGAACATTAATTACATCCGTCCGCCGTCGGCAGATCCCAACGAACTTAACTTCGATCACAAGCGATATCAAGAGCTGTCGCAGATGATTCTTGACGATACGAAAAACGCTGCTCTGAAGAATAATTACGGCGGGACGTCAGGCTTCTTTAAAGCGGCCGTCGACCTTTACATGCACGACCTGATCGCTAAGACGAAGGAAGAGAATAAGGCCCAGCTCAAATGCTACGCCGGCAGCGCGGGTGCGGTGATCTACGACAACGGTGTACTTTCCTCATGCGAGAATAAGGCCGACGTGCTGAACCTTCGCGATTACGATTGGAACTTTCAGTCGGCGTGGAACACGGACCTGATGAAGGAGCGACGCAAAGAGGCTGGTGCGGGATGCTTCTGCACGCACGAATCGAACTGTTATTACCCGTCGCTTCCGTTCAACCCGGGCCACCTCATCAAGATCAAGAAGCTTGAAAAGCAAATGAAGAAGGCGTCGGCGGAAATGGGTTTCGCCGCGGCGCGAGAGATCGCGTTGAAGGCATAGCAGTATGTTGGTTTATAAGGCGAGCTATAAACGTTTAGAGGACGGCATTCACGCGGAAGTGGTCGATTTTCCCGGCGTAATAACTTGCGGCCAAACGATTAATGAAACGCGTCGGCTTTTAGCCGGGGCGTTGGAAGACATGGCTGAAACGAACATTATGTTGGGCGAAGCGTTACCGAAACCCAACCCTGACGCTAAAGACTCGGACTCCGACTTTGATGAGCCGATACATTTGATACTCAAGGCCGCGACGCAGGTCACGGTGAGGCCGCGAGGTCGGTGAAGCGGAGCGATTTGATTCGGCACTTGGAATTACACGGCTGTCGCCTGGTTCGCGAAGGCGGCAGTCACACGATCTTCGAGAACCTAAAGACAAAGAAGCGAACGTCGGTTCCGCGTCACAGTGAGATCGTCGAATACACAGTAAGAAAGACTTGTAACCAGGTGGACGTCCCAACTCCGTAGATGCAGCAGAACACGCCAAAGATCCTCATCATCTCATCCGACACCGGCGGTGGACATCGGTCCGCGGCCGAGGCGTTGTCGAATGGGCTGCAGCGTCTATGGCAAGGTCAGTCGATCGCAGTTCGTGTGATCAAGGCGGTCGAGGAATCGCATCATATAACGGACAAGCTCGTAAGCGTTTACAATTGGCTGCTTCGCAACAAGCAGGGCTGGATAAAATATCTCTACTGGGCGATCAATCGTTTCCGTCCGGAGACCCGCGAATTTTTCCAGAGACGGTGTATCGGATTCTGCCGTGATGCTTTTGAGAAATGGTGTCCGCACATTGTTGTTAGTGTGCATCCGCTGACGCAGCACATCTTCGGACGAATTCTTCGTGAGCTAAAACTCCAGGAACAGATCCCGCTCGTCACGGTCGTGACTGATCCGTGCTACGGCTTTTGGAGGGGATGGGCGTGCGATGACGTCTCGCTCTATCTCGTGGCCAACGAAGACGCACGGCGGCAGTTGGTCGATTATGGCGTCGCGGCCGAAAAGATAAAGATCTCTGGATTGCCGCTGCATCCGAAATTCAAGGAAGTCACCGAAGCTGACGCGCAAAACGCGAGACGCGCATACGGGCTCGACCCTGATAAATTTACGGTGTTCGTCAACGCCGGCTGGATCGGCGGCGGTAACATACCGGCGATCTTTCGCGAGCTGGTTCGCGGAGAGCTTGATGTCCAGGCAATCTTTCTCGCGGGCAAGAACGAGGACCTGCGTCGAGAGGCCGAAGAGATCGCCAAAGGCGCACGGTTCCCAGTCAAGGTCATCGGCTATTCCGACGAGATCGAAAAGCTGATGCACTCGGCGAATGTCATGGTATCCAAACTCGGCGGTCTTACGACGTTTGAAGCGCTTGCCTGCCGCCTCCCGATAATCGCCGATGCAATTACACCGCCCATGCCGCAGGAAGCGGGGACGGTCAGGTTGATAGCCACGCGCGGTGCCGGGATCCTTCTCGAAAGGGCTTCGGATATCGTACCGACGATCCAGTCGCTTATTGGCGATTCACTCCGTTATCGGGATATGAAAGCGGCGACCGCCTCACTTACCATCCCAAATTCCACCGAACATATTATTAACGAGATCACCGCATTGCTCCCGGCCTACGAGATGCACCGATCGGCGGCGTAGGGCCAGTAGGCAGTAGGCGGAAGGCAGCAGGCAGGATTGCCGAGCGCCAAAAGGTGCAGTTGTAATTTAGCCAGGGCCAACGGCCCCGGAAACGAGGCCAAGACGATTTGAGCCGCAACGCGGCGGAATAAATTGCGGTTACGTCGCCGCGTGGCGGCTCGCATATCGGATACGCCGTTCCAGGGGGCGATGCCCCAACTGCCTACTGCCACCCGCCACCGGCCAACTGATTTCCTAACTTGTCACACTTACCCGATTTCATTAACCTTTCTATTAACGTTTTAACTCATCTCGGAGCATATAAAATATTGAGTCTTTTACTTGAAGGAAAACGTGCTTTCGTCTCCGGCGGAACACGCGGTATCGGAGCGGCAATCTGTGACGTCTTTGCCCGCGAAGGCGCCGACGTTGCATTTAACTATCACTCGCGGGACGATCTCGCCGAGGAAGTTAAGAAAACGATCGAGGCTCACGGACGTCGTGCGCTTGCGTTCAAGGTCTCGGTCACGGACCGTTTCGGGATGAAGCACGTCGCCCGCGAGATCCGTGATGCATGGGGCTCGATCAACATCCTCGTCAACAACGCCGCTGTCAACAAGCCGGACAATTTTGCGACGACGACCGACAAGAGCTGGGATTGGGTAGTCGATACGAATGTGGGCAGCTTGTTTGCGGTGACCAAGCCTTTCTACAAACAGATGATCCGCGAACGCGTCGGGTCGATACTAAATATCACATCGGTCGGTGCCATCCGGAGCTTGCCGACGTCGGTTCATTACGCGACCTCGAAGGCGGCGATGATCGGCTTTACGAAATGCCTTTCACGCGAAGCCGCAAATTTCGGTATCACCGTCAACGCGATCGCGGCGGGGATCTTCGACACCGATCTGGGCAACACGCTGCCGGAACGTCTTCTTCAGATGCACGACTTTTGGGTTTCAAAGGGCCGTCTCGGCCGACCCGCCGAGCTCGCCGAGTACGCCGCCTTCATGGTCAGCGACCGGAACAGTTTCATGAATGGCGAGGTCGTCATCGTCGACGGCGGCGCCGTCACTTAAAACGCCCGGGTCGGGAAACCTTTCTTTCTGATGATCGCGGTTGGGATCGATAAACATCCTGGCAACAACGCCTCCATTTGACCACCGATCACGCGGTGCGAAATTAATAGACAGAAAATCGGCAAGAGAATCTTGTGGCTGTGACACTCGGTTCTCTTGCCGATTATTTTGTGGGAGAGAATGTGGACAGCGTTTCCAATAAAGTTGCTCGGCATCAGATCCACCGCCATACATCGAGTGTGTGAGGCAGTCTACTCAACAACGGATCCCAAATCTTTAATCGCGATTGTTTGTTCTAAAGAGTTCTTAATTCACGAAGACACCGAGGTGCTGTCAGTTTGATGTCTCAACCGCCTGTCGTCGTCCTTCGTGTTTCTTCGTGTGATTTCGCGGATAGGCTTCGGATCACAGACTTCGAAACTGGCCCACTATCGACGAAAAACACTGTTTACATCCGCCGCATCCCTTGCTAGCATCGGTGATCTCGAGATGGTCAAGAGTCGAAAGAACGCGAACTCCGGCTACTGGGCATACGCGAACAACTTCACATACAATGCGGCTGGCGCAGTGGCGACAATGCAGCTTGGCAACGGCACCACCCCGTCATCCGCTGACGCGGATGCCTCCCCTCCTAAGACAGGAGGGGAGCCATCGACGCCGTTCAACTCACGGCTCCAGCCGACGCATATCGCGCTCGGCAGTGTTCAGAACGGAACTGATAAATTGAGACTCGATTACCAGTACGGCGATCTGGATTGGAATGGGACGGTCATCTCGGGAACGAACAACGGAAACGTCGCGAAGCAGACGATCACGGTCGCCAGTGTCGGAACGACGCCGGATTCACCGCAGTTCAGAACTACGATTACGATTCGCTCAACCGGATTCAGATCGCAAGTGAGACGCTGACCCCGACGACCGGCACGCCGGAGAGCTGGTTCCGCTACGATCGCTACGGCAACAGGACGTTTCACGAGCCGACAACGACATACTTCCGAAACAGTGCAACGGCAACACGGAAGCATGCGCCGCGATTCGTAAAAGGCAGATTGATCGGGGTCGAATCGAGTGTTTCGACTAGCATAATCATAAAAAGTTAAATTTTGGAGATAATAAAATGCAAAACATTTTTATTTTTCGGTTTATTTTATTCATCACGCTCAGTATCGTGCTATTCAATGTGGCATTGGCTCAGGATGAAATTGTAATTAAAAAAATATTCAAAGTGCGTAGTTTGAGTGGAAGCATAGAAAATACAAACGGGGATGCTTTAGAAAATGCTGTAATCGAACAGCTTAGTAGGAACTGGGGAAAAACTATTGAATCAACTATGACAAATTCAGGAGGTTTTTTTACACTTCCAGAACGAAGCGAAAGAGTTTATTGTCTAAGAGTCAAAAAACAAGGCTTTGAAACGCTATTAATAAGAGTTGCGGTTAATAAACGTGCAAAGAAGACTTTAGTAATAAGACTGCCTTTCAGCAACTAATTTAAGCAACTGAATTCAATCTTGACAGCCTTTTACGGGCTGTCTTTTTTATACCTTTTGCTTTTGCTGATTATCAAGCACGGTATCCAAAAACTGCATGACGAACTTTTGCTTTTCACGCGGGAGGAGCTTCACCTGCTCAAGCTTTCGTCTAGTTAGTGCGCTTTGCCCGCCACTTCTTGATCGAATCTTCTATTCCTGCGATCTGCGCCGGGCTCGCGGGCGGAGTCGAGATCTTCGCCATTCCGAGCGCTTTTTCGCCCAGCACGACTGCCTCGTCGAAGCGTCCCATCTGGGCAAGAAGCGCGGCCTTGGAATTTAGATTTCCGGGGGTCTCTTTCGCTTTGATCGATTCGTCGAGCCAGTCGAGTGCTTCGTTGTAGTTCGCTGAGAGTTTGAATGTGCGGATGTAGTTGGCTCCCTGGCCCATCGAACGATAGTCATCGGCCTTTCGATTCTTGATCGCATCGCGGATCGAGGCGAGGACGCGTCCGTGGATGTCACCGATATCGACCTTGAAGGGCACCGCGATCTTTTCCCAGCGAAGATTTACGCGGGTGCTGCTGGCTGTTACATCATCGAATTCGTAGAGAAGAGTTTCCTGCATGGACGACTTCTCAGGCTTGACCATGACGCGGAGAGCGTCATTTTTCTGATCGTAACTAAAGCTGCCCCACTTGTCGTTGTCCTTACTAAAGATCAGCGTCCAATCGACCTTTCCGGGGATGATATGAAAGCCGTACTTGCCCGCCGGCAGCGGCTGGCCGTTGATGCTCACATTGCGCGAGAAATCGATCGTCGTATTTTCATTGGCACCCGTGCGCCAAACCTGCCCGTTCGGCACGATACAAGGTTCCTCATAGTTAGTAATGGGTACGAGGTTCTTCGCCTCGCAGCCCCATAGCTTTCTCGCCTTTGTATTCGGCCGATGATAGACGATCGAAACTTTCGCGTCGCCGACGGTCTGGACGATCTCCTGACGCTGACTCTCACGCGGTGTCGCAACCTGCGCAAATTCCGTTGAACCGACTCCGAGAACTATTGCAACGATAAAAAAAATAGTACGAATCATTTTTCCAACTTCTCCTTAGCTCTTTGAATAAAGACCTTGATCATCTCACTGACTCTCTTTGTCATCTCGCTGCTGATCAGGCTTTCGCCGGCGAGCCCGGCAAGATAATGCAGCTCACGTGCGGATCTTCTTCGAAGCTCGACCATCTGTGAAAAATGAATCTGCGTGACATTCTTTGCCTGCTCAAGAAAATCGGCCGAAAAGCGCAAAAAGTTTTGCGTTTCGAGCGCGACCGGGAACCATTCGATGCGCGCCGCGCTGTTTTCGCTCAGCTCGACGGCGAATTTTTGCATCATCTGTCCGACGAGCGGAA
This sequence comes from Acidobacteriota bacterium, assembly GCA_040006435.1. Taxonomy (GTDB): domain Bacteria; phylum Acidobacteriota; class Blastocatellia; order Pyrinomonadales; family Pyrinomonadaceae; genus OLB17. Next base: position 282 of record JBDTWZ010000081.1, on the reverse strand, counting down.
TTTCCGCCTGGATCTTCCAGTGTGCGACGCCCTTTGCATCGGTGTGGATACTCGTGATGCCCGGCATGAGGTCCGCGAAATTTCTGATGTCGGTGAAAAATTCGCGCACCTTATCGATGCTCGTCTCTACTTCGATGTTGTCGCTGTACCCTGCTTTAACTGTAAACATCCCCTTGAACACCCTCCTTTAGAAAACTCCATTAAATAGGATCGAATTAAAGAACGGCCGGGTCGTCGCCCGGAAAAGCCCTCGATAAAACGGCTCCTCGGCAAAAAGGATGA
>JBDTWZ010000080.1:0-14293 GCA_040006435.1 Acidobacteriota bacterium | reverse complement strand
CAACTTCAATGCTCAGCCTCCCATCCAGAACTGCTTGTTAATTCCTTTTCCCCTGTGTTCCGGGGCGACATACATAAATCCAAGATTTGAATGGTTCTGATGTCGGAGATATGGCTCGGAACTTTCGATGCGGGCGTATCCCGAGGCATTTACTTGCGCACCCAGCTCGGCAATCACTACTTTCGAGCCCGGCGCAGAGATCAACGCTTCAAGATCATAATAGTGAACATCCGCGCCACGCCGAAGCGTCTCATCAAACGGTCGTTCAGTTTCGATTATGGCCTGCTCGAAGTTGAGAAGCCGATTCAGGTCGCCCAGATGAGCAGGCCTTATTATGACTTGATCCATCGAACCTATGCTCTCATGACGGGGGATAGCTGACCACCGTTGATTCCCATTTACCGAACTCACCGCGAAGGCGTTCCAGCATCGCCGGCTGTGCGGTCTTAAAGTCGGCTTGCTCGCTCTCGTCGACGGAAAGGTCGTAAAGAAATTCGTTCTTTCCTTCGCGAATATACTTCCACTTCCCACTCCGCATCGCTCCCTGGCGCTTCGTTCGCCAAAAGAATGTTCGGTCGAACGGAGCACGCTTTGTTCTCAGAACATCGCTGAGGTCTTCGCCATCCAAGGGATATTTTGCATTAGGTTTCGCACTAGCGGCAGCGATCATGGTTGCGGTCCAGTCCATCGTGATCGCCGGCTGATCGCTGACTTTTCCCGCGGTCGTCACGCCCGGCCACCGCACTATCGCCGGAACACGTACGCCGCCTTCCTGCAGAGCCATCTTCTGGCCGGTGAATGGCCAGTTGTATGAGAACCTTTCGCCGCCGTTATCGCTGGTGAAAATAACCAGCGTGTTTTTCTCAAGCCGGCTCGTTCGCAGCGCCTCAAGAACCTGCCCGATACCATTATCCATGCTCCTCACCATCTCGGCGTAGACCTTGGGCGAGCCGCCTGCACGAAATCCTGTCGGCCCATACTTGATCGACCGGCTGACGGAAATGTCTGTTGGTCCTTCCCATGGCCAATGTGGCGCGGTGTAGTGCAGGCTAAGATAAAAAGGCTTCTTGTGAGGCCGGCTTACGTAGTCGACCGCTCGCTGCGAGAGTAGATCGGTCATGTATCCGATTTTCTCAACCGGCACTTCGTCCTCGAAAAAATCGCCGCTGTCTGTCATGTCGCGATGGGTAAAATGATCGACTGCACCACTCATGTTGCCGAAGAACTCGTCGAAGCCGGATTTTAGAGGACTGAAGTAGGGCAGATAACCCAAGTGCCATTTGCCAATGAGAGCCGTCGAGTAACCTGCCGCCTGGATCAGTGAAGAAACGGTCGGGTGGTCCAGAGGAATGCCAGTGGCTTTAAGCTGCTCGGCTGATAGCTCTTTTCGTTCGTGGATCGGCTCCTCGAGCCCGACTGGCAACCGTGCCGGATAGCGACCGGTATGAAATCCGACCCGCGTTGGCGTACAGACGGGCGCCGCCGAATACGCGTTAGTGAACTTCATCCCCTGCGCCGCCAGCTTGTCCAGATGCGGTGTTCGGTAATCAGGTCGACCGTAGCAACTAAGGTCGCCCCAGCCCAGATCGTCAGCGAGGATGAATAGGACGTTTGGGCGTGTCTGAGCGACGCCGGACGTCGAAAGACTGCCCGCCACCGTTGCTCCTATCGCTCCTGCGACAAACTGTCGACGAGTTACATTTTGCATTCTCTCTCCGAAGCTTAACGATCTCGATCGGCTCAAGTCAGTGTTTCAGGATGTCCAAACTAAAGTCAGGTGTTCAAATTCCCCGGCGCCGATGCTCTTTTCAGTAATTTCATTCAGTTCCATGGGAGTAGACCGGCTTAGCTATTTTCTTGTGCTCTCTGTGCCTCTGTCGTGAGATCAACAAAGAGCCAACCCCGAATCGAGAGCTTTGATCAACTCGTCGACAGTGTCGGTCGAAGAGTTCAGCATAAGGCCGGTGCGAATTACATTCCCGTACAAGCCGCCTTTGCCGATCAGTACGCCTTGCCGTTTCGTTTCCTCGAATATTTTCATTACGGCTTCGGGGTGCGGCTCCTTTGTTTTCGGATCCTTTACCAGTTCGATCGCCTGCATGATCCCCATTCCGCGGACCTCGCCGATGATCGGATATTTTTCCTGCAGCCCGAGAAGTTGATCATGAAAATAATCGCCGACGACGCGACAGTTCGTTCGAAGATCGTCTTCCTCGATAACCTTTATCACCGCAAGCCCGACCGCCATCGAAACGGGATTCCCGCCGAATGTGGAGAAGGTCAATCCCGGAAAGGCATCCGCAACTTCCGGCGTCGCGATCGTCCAGCCGATCGGTACACCATTGCCCATTCCCTTCGCGGACGTGATGATGTCGGGCTCAACGCCGTAATGCTCGATGCCGAACCATTTGTCGCCGGTGCGTCCCCAAGCGGTCTGCACCTCGTCGGAGATAAATAAACCGCCGTGGTTCTTCGTGATCTCGTGAACGCGCTTGAAGTAATCTTTCGGCGGCACGATAAACCCGCCGACGCCAAGGATCGTCTCGGACATAAACGCAGCGATCTCGCCGGTGGTCGTCGTTCGGATCAACTCTTCCACATCGTTCGCACACGCCAATCCGCAGTTGTCCGGAGTCGCGTTGAACGGGCAGCGATAACAGTAGGGCGCGTGGGCGTGGACGAATCCCGGCACCTGCGATGCTATCGGTTTCCAGTTCGAATGGCCGATGCTCGACAACGCAGTCGCACTTCGCCCCGCGTAGCTATGCCTGAGCACGACGACCTCGCTGTTTCCCGTCGCAAGCTTTGCCGCGAGTATCGCGGTATCATCCGCCTCAGTCCCGCTGCTCGTGAAGAATGATTTCTTGAGATTACCCGGCGTGATCTCTGCAAGCTTCTCCGCAAGATCCCCCTGCGGCCCGTTCGCGTACAACGTTGACGTGTGCGCGATCGTGTTGACCTGATCGATCCAGGCCTTGTTCACACGCGGCTCGGCGTGCCCGACGCTGACCGTCAGCACGCCGCCGAAACAATCCAGGTATTTGTTTCCCTGATCGTCCCAGACATGCTCGCCTTCGCCTTTAACCAAAGCAAGCGGTTCCTGGTAATAGGTCGCGACCGCGGGGAAAAGAAACTCTTTATGTTTTTCGACTGCGCTCTTCACCGTCGATCGTTGTTCGCCTGGAATAGTTGTCGTCATAATTCAAACCTCAAAGAAGTGTCTCTATTCTATGCCGGGATTCCTGACCATCGGTATGTTTTCGAGCGGCTCTGTCTCGAGACGCTGTATCTGGTCGCGAAGGAGATCGTAGATGCTGTCGGACGTCGGTGCGCGTTCGTACGAGAGTTTATATGCACGAAGCGCATCGTCGCGCCTGCCGAGTTTTAAATACTGGTTGCCCAGCTCGAGGGCCACAAAAAAGAATGAATCATCCATCGCTAGAGAGCTCTCGATCCCCTCGATGCCCGCCGCAATGTCCGGCTCGTTCGTATATATCTTGGTAAAGATCGAACGATAAAACATACTCCGCGCCCGCATCGCCGTAGGGCGCGGGAACGTGCCCCGAAACACAAATATGTTGCCCATCCGTCCGGCAGGCTCAGTTCCGCGAAAGGATCTACCAACGTCCCACCACATCGTTTCTCCAAGTTCGTTGGCGCCGATGAGGAAGGTTCCGGTGATCATCTCGGGTTCGTATCGAGCGGCATCACGCAGCGGCTCGCGGCCGACCCAGTCCATACCGCGGGCCTTTCGGTCCGTCGCGTTTGAAAAGTAAGCAAGGAACGGGATTTCGCCAATCGGCTCAAGCTCGCGATGATAATAATTCGCCGCTTCGCCGATACGCTGGCTGAGATCGACGCCTTCGTCGTTGAAGTAGAGGTATCCGTTCGCGGCCCCGCCGGCCATCTCGTTGAAATATTCCCACGGCCGCATTTGCGGCAGCGCCGAGACCAAAGCGCCGAGCAGAGACAGCGCAACCGTTCCGCCGAGAAGTCGCGTGCGTTTTCGTGCGGCGACGGCGATAGCAAACGCACCAAGAACGGCCATCAGCGGAAAGAGAGGAAGGGCGTGGCGGACACCGGCGTAACTCGACCCGCGAATCAGAAAGAAAAGGAAGATCGCGCTAAAACCCGCGAGACATGCGGCGGGCATAAAGTATTCGGGCGGCAGCTTTCGTGCGGCCAAAAAACCGGCACCTATCAGGCTGAGAAGGAGAAGCCCGATCGGCAGTTTTGCGGCGACGATGCCGGGGAAAAAGTAGAACGGCGCCTTTGCATAGTACACGTGGCCGAATGCACGCACCTGAATGGCCCGTCCCTCGACGCCGGCGCGGATTGTGTCCGCCAGACCCCATACGTAGGCGCGCGGAAACGCGTGAGATAGAGCGACGGCGTTCAACGCCGTCCTGTAGACAGGAGACCTGACATCACTGATCTTATCTGCCAGCGGACGATTAAAGGTTTCCTCGGACGTTCCCGGCGCTTCATGAAACTGGAACGCATAAAAGGCCCAGAGCACCACAATGCCCCCGATCACAATTGCTCCGACGGCAGCGAGGCGCCGCAGACGCATTGCGAAAATGGCTCCGCCCGAAAAAAGCACGGCGACTATCGACCCGATGAGGGTGATCGCAACCAGAGTTATTATTCCGGAGTGCTTAGCGCTGAGGGCGACTCCGAGGCCGAGCGCGGCGGCGATCAGGTTGAGCGGCTTCCAGGTCTGAAATGCGCGTGCCGACGCAAGGGCCGCGATTCCGGATGCGAGCGCGACAGGCAGGTCCGTCATTACTACCGGCAAATGCGCCGCAACCGTCGGATCGATAGCGAGAAAAAGAACCGCTCCCATCGACGGCACGTCCCCGAAAACACTCCGTACCGCTAGGCCGAAAAAGAACAATAGCAGTCCGTTGAGAGCGAACATCGCAGTGCGCGCTCGGGTTTGCACGACGAACGGATCGTTGTTCTGGTATGTATCGATCTCAACAAAACCACGCTCGTCCTCCTTGTCGGCAAATGGTCGCAGCGGCGATACCTGAAAGCCGAGGAGGCTCACGTAAGAGCCGACCCAGACCTTGGTGAGAGGAGGCTGTTCGGGGTTAAGTCGGAAGTCGCCCGTCTGAATATGAACAGCACCCGCCCCGATGTGATATGCCTCATCGTATGTAAAGCTATCGAGGCTCGTAGTGATCGACGAACGAATGATCGCCGCCCCGAGAAGGGTCAACAGAACTACGAAGAATAAGAGTTTGCTTCGCATTTTATGTGGCTGGTCCATTGGTTGCGATGCGACAGATCCTTCGTTCATTTCAGAACGCCGGCGTCGTGAACTATGCGTCCGCCTACAATTGTCAACACGCTTGTTGTTGCTGGTAACTGCTCGGTCTTGATCGCAAAAATATCCTGCGACAGCACGGCCAGATCGGCGAGCATTCCCGCCTCGAGTTTGCCTTTTTGCGCTTCGGCAAACTCGGCATAGGCCGAACCGGACGTATAGGCAATTACGGCTTGCTCACGCGAAATCGCTTCGGCCGGATTGTCGGGATGGGTGACGGCAAACATGATATTCAGGAAAGGGTTTAATGGCCCGTCCGATCCAAGAGCGAAGGGAATTCCCTGTTCGATGTAGGTGCGAATGGGGGCTTTACCACCACCCCATCGCTGCCTGCCCATTTCGCCGTCCGTGAAATGCGATGGGTTTTGGACGATCACAACACCGAGCTGTTTTGCCCGTTTGATCAGATCGTCAATCACTACTTCACCATGTTCGATACGTACTCTTTTTTCCTTCCAATTGACCTTTCCTTCACCAACTTTTTCCATTGCGTCGAAGACCGCTTCGCACGCCCGGTCTCCGACGCAATGCAACAGCAGCGGCTGATCTAATTGGAGAGACTCTCGAACGATCTTTTCAATCTCGGACGCATCAAAATTAAGCGTCCCACGCCAGCCTTTTCTATCGTTGTAATCCTTGCGGAGCGCCGCTCCGCGTTCGATCGGGGTTCCGTCGAGTATCCATTTGATACCGCTGGCTCGGACCATTTTATTCGCGGGCTTCGCCTTGACCAAAGCATCGATGTCCGACATGTCACGTCGTCGGGTATCCGTCGTTGAGAACGCAATTGCCCTAATTCGGATTGGGAGATCGGCCACGCTCGCCAGGCGTAGATAGCGTTCAGTAGAAATGCTAGGCATGACCTGCATTGAAGTGATCCCAAATGCGGCGGCCGCGGCGGCACGTTTCTTCATTTCAGCGATCAAATCCGCATCCGATCCCTGCTCAACCAATATGCGATCCAGATTCCACTGAGCGTACTCGAACATGCGACCGTTCAGAGCCTTCGTCTTGCTCTCCCGTTCGAAATGGCCGCCCAGCGGGTCGGGCTGATCTTCCCGAATTTTTAAAACCGACATAGCACGGCTATTTAAGACCGCGCCGTGGCCAAAATAAGTCGAAAGCATAACGGGGTGGTCAGGTGCGATCGCATCGAGCTCTTTTCGGTTTGCCAAGGGAGCGTTCATAGCGTCGCGGCCGATCGTACCAAAGATCCATTTCCCTTTTGGTGCCGAGCCAGCCGCTGATTTCAAAGCCTCCGCAACTTCGGCCCATGTCGGCTCCATGGATGTGAAGTTGAGATCTATGCCCTGAAATTTCGGACTGAAATGAGCATGGGCGTCGTTAAATCCCGGCACCACGGCTCGACCTTTGAGATCGATCATACGGGTGTTGCTGCCGGCTAGTTTCCGAATCGCCGCGTTCGACCCAACAGCTGAGACCCGCTCGCCGCTTAGGGCGATAGCCTCCGCCGTCGGCACTGCCAGATCGGACGTAAAGACCTTGCCATTAAACAAAATAAGGTCCGGGGGAACCTGTGCTGTCACACGAGATACGCCGAGAACAGTAAAAAGCACGGCCACGAAGACCACATGGAAATATCTAACGCTCATTCTAGAACAACTCTCCTTTATCGTCCTTCCCCATCATCGCCCTTCGGACCATAGGAATCGGCGGTCCACCGTATGAGAGAAACGCGTCGTGAAACTCTTTCCACGCCTGTCGACCGCCGCGCGACGCTGTCCAATCATCGCGAAGTTTTTTGATCATAAGTTTGCCCATCGTGTAGTTAAGATACGCCGGATCGAAAGTACCGCGATTAGCCTGCTGCTCGGCGTTGCCCTCGTCCTGCAGTCCTTGCTCGATGAACAACTTCTTCGATTCTTCGACCGTCATGCCTTTCGTGTGCAGACCGATCGCCGAAATGAACCGGACGTTTCGTAGCAGCGCTTCCTGAAGTTGGCCTAGATGAAGATCCGGCTCGCCGGCACCAAGCCCCGCTTCGTACATCATTTCCTCCGTGTAATGCGCGTAGCCCTCGGCAAATGCATAGCCGACAAACACCTGACCGAATTTAGACGTCGCGCGGTTCGAGTGAAGGAAGTTCAGAAAGTGTCCGGGATATCCTTCGTGCACTGATGTAAACAGCAAGCTGCCGCGGCCGGGAACGTACGCTTCCTGTTTTTCTTTCGACCAAGTCGGATCGGGCGGTGCGATGTAATAAACCGATGGAAGGTTTTTTTCATAAGGACCGGGAATTTCGATGTACGCAAAGTTCCATGATTTGTATGGCGGAGCTTTTCCGACCTTGCACTCTTCGGTGCCGGGCACGGAAACGATGTCTTTCTCGATAACAAATTCGCGCAGCATCGTTAGCTGTTTCGTCGCAGCATCGATCAAGTCCCTTCCTTCGGCTTTCACCGCGTTTGCCTTTGCGTTGCATTCGAGGAGAGTCATCCCGGGCGCGTATTTGTCGCACTCGGCCTTCACCGCCGCGAGGTTCCGCTCGAGATCTGCCCGCGCTATCCGCTCAAGCTCGGCAAGATCGATATCGACGCCTTCGGTCTGCTTGAGCATCTGCCTGAATTTGTCCGCACCAAGGGCGAAACTCGCTGTCGCCGTATTTTCCTGTTCGGCGAGCCACGCGTCAAAATCCTTCACAGCCTTCGCCGCGGCTGCGTTCGCCTCGGCGAAATCTTTCTGAGACTGCTCGTCTTTCACTTCCGAAAATACTTTCGCGATGTCGGTCTCGTAGGAACCCGCAAGTCCGCCAATCGTCGTTCGTCCGATCTTTGCCAGCGACGCCGCAAGCGGGAGCTTGAGATTTTTTTTAACCTGCTCCAGTGCAGCCGGGACGTTTTTCGCGTAGGCCGTGTATGCCTTGATGCGCGTTTCAAGCGGAGCATAGGGACGCGAAACATACACATCCGGATCAAGCGCCCCCGCGTAAAAATACGGATTCGTATGCGGAAAGTCCGCCGTCTCGCGCCAGAAGAGATCGCCATCGATCTGCGCGACCAGATAGTCGCGTTCGAATCGCTGCTTCTCGTCAAGCTGATCATCGTTAAAAGCGAGAGCTTTCTGACGTTGATCTTTCAGAAACTCGATCTGTTTTCGCAACCCGTCTTCGGACCAATCCGGAAGCTTGCCATCATACTCATGCTTCCCCTGATAGACAGCGAAGGTCGGGCTGGCCGCGAAATACGCGGTCAGATACTGCTCGACATACGCGTCCCATTTAGCATTTGACGCGGCGTTCGTATTTGTATTTTGGTTCGTGTTCACAGCTTGAGGCTGGCAGGCCATAATGATAATTGTCGATACAAGAATGAGCGTAATTGCCGTCAGTTTCATAAAGCTTAGATAATTTTTTTTCCTGTAATTTTGTGTGAGTTCGTGGTTTCAGTTTTCGCTCGCGGAAGAAAGCGGAACCACAAACAAACACGAAACCGAAACAGTTACACCAGAGATTGAAGCGTTAGTATAAATTCCCTTCCCTTTTTCGTCCGGTGTAATCGACGTAAACGACCTTTAGCTCGGTATAAAAATCGAGCGACGTCGAACCCTGCTCGCGTGCGCCGAGCCCGGTATTCTTCAAACCGCCGAATGGGATGTGAGCTTCGCCGCCGGTTGTCGGCGAATTGATGTGCGTCATTCCGCTTTCGATCTCATCGACAAATCGATAGACGAGATTCGTATCGTTCGTAAACACTGACGACGACAGCCCGAACTCGCTGTCATTTGCGACCCGCATCGCTTCGTCAAAATCCTTGACACGCAAGACCGACAGCACCGGACCAAAGATCTCTTCGCGTGCGATCCGCATGTCGGGCGTCACGCGGTCGAAAACCGTCGGCTCGACAAAGTATCCGTTGTCGAGACCGTCGCCCGTCGCGCGTTTCCCGCCGCAGAGCATCTCGGCGCCGTCCTCGCGTCCGATGTCGATATATTTCAAAACCGTATTGAATTGCCCTTCGTCGACCGAGGGACCGATATCGTTTTTCTCGTCATCGCCGCGGCCCAGCTTGAAACTCTTCGCACGCTCGACGATCTTTTTTACAAACTCGTCGGCAACGGTATCGATCACAACGGCCCGCGACGTCGCGGTACAGCGCTGACCGGTCGAACCGAATGCACCTTGCGCCGTCGATTCGACCGCGAGTTCCATATCGCAATCTTCGAGAACAACTACCGGATTCTTGCCGCCCATCTCGGCCTGAACTTTTACGCCTCGAGCGGCGACCTGAGCATAGAGCTTCAAGCCGGTCTCGGTTGAGCCGGTGAATGAGATGGCACGTATCGCGGGATGACTTACGATCTCGTCGCCGGCCTCACTGCCCGAGCCGAGGACCAGGTTGAGAACTCCCTTAGGGATCCCGGCCTCGATAAAGATCTCGGTCATGAGCGTCGCGGTGAGCGGCGTGAGTGTTGCCGGTTTGAAGACTACCGTGTTCCCGGCAACCAGCGCCGGGGCGATCTTCCATGCCGGGATCGCGATGGGAAAATTCCACGGCGTGATGCACGCAACAACACCGTGCGGTTCTTTGATCGTGTACGCAAAATTTGCCGGGAGCTCCGATTGAATTGTCTCGCCGGTCATGCGCCTCGATTCGCCCGCGCAAAACTCGACGACGTTTATCGCCCTTTGAGTTTCGCCGCGAGCCTCGGCGATCGCCTTCCCCTCTTCGCGTGTTATCGCCTGTGCCAATTCTTCTTTGCGCTCCTCCATCAGACGAGCGACCCTCGCGACGATACGGCCGCGGACCGGTGCCGGCGTCCGCTTCCACGAGCGAAATGCGTTGTATGCGGCCTCGACCGCCTTACGAGCTTCGTCGCGCGAAGCAAGCTCGATCATGCCGATCGTGTCGTCAATGTTTGCCGGATTGATGTTCGGTGCCGTTCGGCCGGAAGCCGAATCGAGCCACTCGCCGTCGATAAAACTCTTGAACACTCTCATCATGAATGATTACCGCTTTTTGTCGGGGACTTCAGACTCCACTTTGACATCGTCCTTTCCGGGCAGCGAGAGTTTCCAATCGGCACCTTCTTTTACAAAATCCATGGTCTTCCACTTCCCGTCTTCATCTAGATACTCGATCGTCGCCCGGTCACCGGAGATCTTCTCGTTTCGCGTCTCGGCAGTCTTTGCCTGCGGCCGGTCGAACATTGTCGCGATCTCCTCTTCGAGCGTCTTCTTCTCTTCTTTCCCGATCATCGTCAGGAATTCGATGACATCCTTCGACATGATCTTCTTCATGCCGGCAATGTCCTTCTTCTCGCGAATAGCGTACGCCGTGCGATACGCGTCCGACGGCGTCGCTAACGATCCGGTGGCTGCGAGTTCGACTGCCGGCGTCGGAGCATCGGCCGCTTTATTAACATTCGTCGGGGCCACGTTCTGGTTTGTATTGGTGTTCGCGATATTCATATTAGCCGGGCCGCCACAACCGTATGACCCAGCGGCCATACCGGCTATCAAAACTGAGTTAAGTAATTTCACACGTATCTCCCCCTAAGACTTTAAGTCATTGGACCGAAACCCGATAAATGTACCACTAACTATTCTCGAACGCATTCATAGATGAAGATCATTCATCGTATTATAAATGGATGCCCGAGCCAACAAATGTTCGAGAGCTGATAGAGCAGCGTTTCGACGCGAATCCCGGTAAGACGTTTCTTTTTTCCGAAGCCGACGGACGCGAATGGACGTACGAAGAGTTTGATCGAACGGTCAACCGGACGGCAAATATGCTTTTGTCCCGAGGTATCTGGAAGGGCGATGTCGTCAGTTTGCTGCTCCCGAATTCCGCCGAATACATAATTGCCTATTACGCGTGCTGGAAGGTCGGCGCTCTAGCCGGCCCAATAAATTCGCTTTTGAAACCTGAGGAGATCGAGTGGGTGGTGGGAAACTCGGAAACAAAGCTAATGTTGGTCGGGTCGGAGTTTCAATCGCCAGCGACTTCGTCTTCGAAGCCAGCAGCACCCCGTCAGCCGAAGCGGCTGCCTCCCCTCATTGGACAAGGAGGGGAAAAAGCGCGCGAACTCCCCTCCTTGTCTAAGGAGGGGTGGCCGAGCGGTAGCGAGGACGGGGTGGTGCTGAGCTCCCAAGACCCAGGAGGTACTGACTTGTGTGAACGGATTATTTTCGATAGCGTTTCGATCGCAGACGAATTTTCCGACACTCTCGATCTAGTCGAACTTGCCAGCGACGACGACGCCATCATCATCTACACGTCGGGTACGACCGGAAAACCCAAAGGCTGTCTGCTCACACACGGGAACCTGATCGCAAACGCACGGCAGATCGCCGAGTGGATGAGCTTTAAAGATAACGACCGGCTGCTGACGGTCATGCCTCTGTTCCATATGAATGCCGTGTCCGTGACGACGATGACGGCGCTCTACGCCGGCGGCTCGACAGTCGTCAGCCCAAAGTTTTCATCGTCCCGATTCTGGGACATCATCGACAAGTACAAGGTCACTTCGTTCGGATCGGTCGCGACCATGCTTTCGATGCTCCTTCAAAAACGCGGAGAGTGTTCGGTGGTCGGTGGTCAGACCGAACATCAGCAATCCACAATCCACGATCCGTACTCGGATTCGCTTCGATTCGCAATGTGCGGCTCCGCACCGGTGCCGGCGGAAGTGCTGAAGAAATTTGAAGAAACATTCGGCGTACTCGTTGTCGAAGGCTACGGCTTGAGCGAATCGACGTGCCGCTCGACGTTCAATCCGCCAACCGAGAATCGGCGACCCGGTTCATGCGGTATCCCGATCGGCAATGAGATGAAAGTCTTTGACGAGAACGACGAAGAAGTTCCGGACGGTGAGCTCGGCGAGATCGTTCTTCGCGGGCCGAATATTTTCAAGAGCTACTTTAAGAATCCCGAGGCGACGGCGAAGGCGTTCGCGAACGGATGGTTCCATACTGGAGACATTGGTTATCGCGACGCCGACGGTTTTTTCTTTATCGCCGATCGCAAATCCGACATGATCATCCGCGGCGGCGAGAACATCTATCCGCGTGAGATCGATGATCTTTTATACACACATCCAGCCGTCGCTGCAGCCGCGGTCATCGGCGTCCCGGATGAATTGTACGGTGAGGAGGTCGCGGCGTTTATTGTGCTGAAGAACGGTTACAAGATTTCGGAGGAAGAATTGATCGAGTTCTGCCGCGAGCATCTTGCCGATTATAAATGCCCGAAGACCGTCCATTTTGTAGAAGACATTCCAAAAGGGCCGACCGGTAAACTGTTAAAGCGTGAATTGACGAAACAGTTCGCTCAGAAGAATAGCCGATCCGACAGCGTAGCGTCCGACTGAGTGCAGCCGCGGCGTCTGCGGCAATCGAATGGTCGCACGACGTCATCGGTAGTGCATCCGTCGCTAAGGCGACGGCGAACCTTTCGGCCCGGGACCGTGACCTGAAGGCCACGGCTATACTCAAATCGTCGCTGATACGGCGGGAAAGTTCTCAAGCGGTGTTGTAAACTTACGCTTCTCTTATGACAAAGCGAAAACTCGGAATTACCGTCGTTGGTCTCGGGGGTGCTGTCGGAACGACGATGGCGGCCGGCATCGAGCTTTTGAAGAAAGGCGTCGTCGGGACGGAAGGCCTGCCGCTCGCAAACATTGCCGTCGAGGGCCTGGCGGATTATGCGGATATAGTATTCGCGGGGTGGGATCTCTACGCCGACCATCTGTCGAAGGCCGCCGAAGAGCACGACGTTCTAACCCACAAGCAATTTGTCGCCGCCGAAGATGGGCTGCGGAGTATCAAACCCTGGCCCGCTATCGAAGATCCGAAATTCCTCTCGAACATCGACGGTCAGAATAAGCTTCCTAAAATTTCGCATCGCGAAATCATCGAGAAACTGCGCTCAAATCTACGCGAGTTTATTTCGACTTGTGATTCGGTCGTGGTGATCAATCTCGCGTCGACCGAAAAACTCGCCGTCGAAGGAAACGAGATCTTCAATTCGCTTGCCGATTTTGAGAAAGCGCTCGATGATAATTCACCGGACATTTCGCCGGCTATGCTCTACGCCTACGCGGCACTGACAAAGGGAATACCATACGGTAACTTCACGCCTTCGGTTGCGGCCGACATTCCGGCTCTGGTTGAGCTTGCCGAGTTGCGAAAAGTACCGATCGCAGGAAAAGACGGCAAGACCGGACAGACGTTTATCAAGACCGTCCTCGCTCCGGCGTTGAAGAGCCGTGCTTTAAAGGTCGAAGGTTGGTACTCGACAAACATTCTCGGGAATCGCGATGGCCTCGCGCTTTCGAACGAAGATTCACTGGCATCCAAAGTGAAAACAAAAAGCTCTGTGCTCGACGATATTCTGGGCTACGAGGTCGAGGACCATATTGTCGATATTCGCTACTATCGTCCCCGTGCGGACAACAAAGAGGCTTGGGACAACATCGACATCTCCGGTTTCCTCGGCCAGCCGATGCAGATAAAGGTAAATTTCTTGTGTAAGGATTCTATTCTCGCCGCTCCGCTTGCGATCGAGATCGCCCGCTGTCTCGACCTGGCCAAACAGCGCGGCGAATTCGGGATCCGGGAAGAACTGTCGGTGTTCTTCAAGCTGCCGATGTCGAGATCGGAAAAGCCGGAACAGGCTTTTCACCGCCAGGAAGAAATGTTATTGAAATGGCTAGGCCAGAAGCGATAACGAGCGTTTTTTAACGCAGAGATCGCTGAGAACGCGGGGGCAGATTTTTCAAACTCTCAGCGATCTATGCGCTTTATTTCGGGTTGAGTGTCTCATCAATTCTCTCTCCGCCGCGATAAATCCAAAACTCGCCCACTGATTTCCCGCGACGATCTTCCGAAATATCGAGAACCTAAATAGTAACTGCGGGGGCAAACCCGCCTTCCGGACCTGCGAATGTAGCCCAAGGTCCGGGCACTTTGTCGCGATGACAACACGACGCTCTGCTTGT
>JBDTWZ010000079.1:0-14392 GCA_040006435.1 Acidobacteriota bacterium | reverse complement strand
TGGCACAATGGTTGCTAAAAAGGGAGCATCGGAAGGTTTTACTTGATAACTTTGATAACACGGAAGGTCAACTGAAGGACATCGGAACGAACACGGGCAGGTAACATAAGCCAGGTTCTAACGAACCGGGTGTAGGGAACAATAGGTTGATGCAGGTTTAGTTTGACTTTAACGTGCTTGGGGAATGGTCGGTTTGCTTGGGGGAAATCTTCGGGTGTGGGCACGAAGACTTTGCCGATCATTCCCCAGAAAATTTTTATACAGTTTCTAGAGTTTGGTCTTTGAAAATCGGAATCGGAATGCCTCAGTTTCTAACTTTATAGGGTGAACATTTTTCTACAACAATCTCACATTCCTTCTTTTGAGCTTCTGATCACGATTTTCATAGTATTAACCGGGATTTCTTTTTAAGGGATCCCGGTTTTTATTTTTCTTCTTCGTACGCCAGGTAGTGCGAACGATGCATTCCTAGTTTTTCGTACACCCGTTGGGCCCGTTCATTCTCGCGTTCGACATACAGCCTGAAACCGCAGACATTGCCGCGTTGGTCGGCTAGCACCTTTACAAATTCGTACATTCGCCCATACACCGACTGACCGCGAAATTCAGGCCGGACGTAGACGCTCTGGATCCACCAAAACCACTTGTTTCGCCAGTCGCTCCACTCAAAAGTGACGAGCAGACCGCCGGCGACCGTTTCCCCCGTCTCCGCCACCACATAGAATCCTTTATTAGCGTCGTCGAAGACCGCTGCGACGCCGGGTGTCAGGACACTCGTCGCCAGGTCCTTTCCTTCAGTCTCAAGCGCCATTGCCTGATTAAATGCAACTAATGGGTCGATGTCGGCACGTGATGCGAGTCTTACTTTCATAACTCCGCTTGACCAAAACCTACTCAGCGTATACCTTGAAATGTTTGTCACCCGGGCGGAAACGCAACCGTTAGAGAGCGCGCAAATAACTTGTCCTTAATGTCTTGCACGCTCGTTTACATACGCGATTCCGCCCGTGTTTTTAATTATGAAACTACGGATACTTTATCACGGCAATTGCTTCGACGGGGTTTCGTCAGCCGCGATATTTACAAAGTTCTATCGTGCGAAATTCCATGCAGACGCCGATGTGTTTTATACACCGACGATGCATCGGGCCGGCAATGCATTCGACCGCGAGCAGTTTGACGGAGACGAAAATGCGATCGTCGACTTCAAGTATTGTGCAGACGAACGATTGACCTGGTGGTTCGATCACCACCAGTCGGCGTTTCTCTCCGAAGAGGATGAACAGCACTTCCTCGCCGACAACAACGGCAAAAAGTTCCTGGATACCAAAAGTGCGTCGTGCGCAGAGTTCATTGCCCGTGTCGCCCGTGAACAATTCGATTTTGAAGACCCGTCGCTTGCCGAACTGATCGAGTGGGCGCACATCATCGACGGCGCTTTCTACGATTCGGCGGCCCAGTGTGTCGAGCTCCGCTCGCCGGCGCTAAAGTTGATGCAGGTGATCGAGGGCGAAAAGGACCCGAAGTTCGTCGAAAAGATCATCCACTGGCTGACTGAAATGTCTCTTGATGAGATCGTCGAGAGTGAAGAGATCCAGCGGCGTCTGGTACCGATACTTGAACAGCACTGGAACACGGTCGGGATCATAAAAGAACGATCGGTTTACGAGCGCGGCGTCGTGTACTTCGATCTTACCGGAACGTCGATCGAGGGCTACAACAAATTTATTCCCTACTATTTCCATCCGGAAACGACATACGTCGTCAGCTTGAGCCAGAGCGAATTCCGGACGAAAATTTCAGTTGGTTCAAACCCGTGGGCACCGCGGCCTCGAACTCACAATATCGCCGAGATATGCGAACGGTACGGGGGTGGAGGACACGCCGTTGTCGGCGCTGTGTCGCTAAAGCCTGACGAGTTGGAGAAGGGTCGGACGATCGTCAAAGAGATCATCGAAGAATTGCGGTTCGAGGACTGAACAAGTAAATCGTAAATAGTAAATCGTCAATCGGGTCCTATACGGGCCAATTGCCCGGATCACCACTTATTGACGATTTACTATTTGATTACGGACTATTTCTTCACAAAAACCAACGTCGAAGTGTTATTGCCGCGGGGCGTCGCCTGTTCCCTCACAACCGTCAATGTCTTGCCATCAGCCGAAAGCGTCCACGCATCTTTTGTCGTGACCGTTACGTCACCCATAGGCCCATTGAAACTCCGCGACGAAGACAGATTCGCTTTGCCCGAATCGACCGAAGCCTTATATTTGATCGGCATCTTGCCGTTCGGTCCATCGATCTCGACGACTGTTTCCTTTCCTTCAAGCGAATAGACAACAGTTCCATCACCGCCTCCGAAATTCCGCATACCGCGACCACCGCCGGGACCGTTGGGACCGTTGGGACCGCCCTGCGATGCATCTGCCGGGGGAGCCGGACGTTTCGTCTCGGTCGTGACATTTAGATCTTTGCCGGTCTGCACAACGGTCATTGTCATACCCTCGATACGCATGCGGTTATCGAGCTGTGACTTTGCGGCATCCAGTGTCCACGTACCTGAAAAGTCGATGGGCTTTGCCTGTCCGAAACCGGCGATCGAGAACGCAGCGAACATCGCCGCTAAAAAGAAAATCTTTTTCATCATATCTCCTAAAAGTAAAAAGTTTCCGCGTGTCTTAGACGCACGGAAACCTCGGTTGGTTTTGTACGAAATGTAAAGTTGTGCAAATCGGAAGACGGCGACAGTCTGATATCCGTCGCTCGCATACTCGAGCTCGTTCACGTCGAGACGCTAGCTGCCACCATCTACGAGGGCTAAGAAAGAACAAACGTTGCAAAGCGCCTCAGGTTGCTCCTAAGCCTCCCCCGCTTGTTCCCGCTGGTGCAATTTGCTGTGCTTGTAGCTGTAGAAAAAGTAAACGACAAACCCGACCAACAACCATATTCCGAATCTTATCCAGTTCGTGATCCCGAGCTCGGTCATTAAGTACGTGCAGGACATCACGCCGAGGACAGGTATCAGGGTAAGCCGTTTAACGACGCTCAGTACTGTCATCACAAGCGAGAAGGCTATGAAGACAAAATAAGGAATCTTGTGGATAAACGCAGATTCCTCGGTCGAGGTGTAATCAGTAAAGAAGGTACGTACTGCGTCTCCGTTATAGTAAAAAAGCCCACCGACAATCAACAAGAACAGGACAGGAACGATATATCGTGAGTTTATATACGGCACAAATCTTTTTTGTCCGGCAAACTCTTTGTCCTTCACCAGCACGCCGGCGCAGACTATAACAAAAGCGAACAGAGTCCCGATGACCGCCAGGTCCGTCACCTCGGACAGATTCATAAACAGCGCCGGAACTGCGACCAGCACACCCGTCAGGAGCGTCGAGAACCACGGCGTGCGAAACTTCGGATGGATCGACGAGAAGATCTTCGGTAAGAGGCCGTCGCGGCTCATCGCCATCCAGAGACGCGGTTGGCCGAGCTGAAATACAAGCAGTACGGTCGCGATCGCGATGATCGCGCTGACGGCGATGATGCCTGAGATCCAGGGAATGTTCACGCCCTCGGGCCCGAAGACGAACGCCAGCGGATCGCCGACCGCAAGCTTTGTATACGAAACCATTCCGGTCAAAACGAGCGCGAGCAGGACATAAAGAACGGTGCAGATGAGAAGCGAGTAGATCATCCCGCGCGGCAGCGTCTTATACGGGTCCTTGCATTCTTCAGCAGTCGTCGACAGGGCATCGAACCCAATGTACGCAAAAAAGACCGCAGACACACCCGTCATCACACCGCCGAATCCGTTCGGCATGAAGGGATGCCAGTTCTCGGTATTCACATAGAACGCGCCGAGGACGATCACAAGCAGAATGACCGCGAGCTTGACGGCGACCATGATATTCGACGCCGTTTTCGATTCGCGTATGCCGACGTAAACAAGCGCAGTGATGAGGAACACAATTCCCAACGCCGGAAGGTCCGCGACGATCGGCAGCCCGCCGATGAGAGGGGCGTTCGCCCACGCAGCGTGTGCGTCGAGTTGGCCGCATGCTATCGCAGGGTCGACTCCGACACACGCGGCCTTGAGGGTCTCGAGCGTCGATCCTTCTGCGATCGCGGTCTCAACGGTCTGATATCCCTGTGATGCGGTGCGGAAATCCATTGTGAAGTGGGCCGGGATCTTTATTCCATTGGCTTCGAGCAGGCCGGTGAAATAATCGCTCCATGAAATTGCGACTGCGATATTTCCGATCGCGTATTCGACAAGCAGGTCCCATCCGATGATCCAGGCGAGGAGCTCACCGAAACTTGCATAAGCATAGGTGTAAGCCGAGCCGGCGATCGGGATCTTCGAAGCGAATTCCGCATAGCAGAGCGCCGCAAATCCACACGCGATCGCCGCAAAGATGAAGAGTAGGACCACCGCCGGGCCGCCGCGATTCGCCGCATTTCCGACCATCGCAAAAATTCCCGCGCCGACGATCGCAGCGATGCCGAGCATCGTCAGGTCGAATGTGTTCAGACTGCGTCGAAGCCCAACGCGCTCCTCAGCCGGCGCGCCAGGAACGAGCTCGGCGTCGGAAAAACCGGCGGCCGCGTCAGCCTGTATCTGTGCGATAGATTTTTTGCGGAATAACGATGTACTCATAGCTTTTTTCGCCTCGACCGTCGGACCAAATTTTTGAAAGGATGCCGCGGAACCTGCGGCCGGAAATGCGTTTAGCGAATTTTGAACGAAAAAAACGAAAGTTGCAATGGAAGTTCCCGGGCATTCGGTGTTTTCTGCATGCAAATTACATGACGGGCAGAAACGCGAATGTGAACGAGTGGGCCCGATGTCTATGCAAATGCACGCTCTTCTGACGGACGAGCTTTCGCCCGTAATGCGCGCTCGGGATATGAAAAAGAAACCGATCCATCAAAACCTGAACACCTCGTTCGTAAACGTCGGCGCTCTGGTGCGCTATCTTCGCGGACTGCAGTTTGTCGGGAGCATTCGAATCGAGCTCAGCAGCTACGAGGCGGACATCGTCTTTACCGACTCGCAAACGATTGCCGCACGCGAGTACGATCACATCGCCGGCCGAATCTCCCAAGGTGAGCAAGCCCTACAGCGAATATTGATTCGCGCGAGGGAACCACACGGGCGGATTCATGTTTACAAATCGGTTGATGGATATTCCGGTCGCGAAGACGGCTCTGTTTTTGTCGATAGATCGATCGTCAGCGGAGCGCGTGAAATGGCGGCGAGCCTTGGCGGCACGAGATCGCAAGATGCAACCTGCGAGTTTCTGCTGAACGGTCGCGAAAGTGAAACCGCTCTCCTGCTGGGCGCCCTTTCGGAACTGCTTCGTACGATCGACGAATCGCTTACCAGAGGAAATCTCAGTTTCTCGGCGGCGTTTCGTATTGCTTGCGACACCATTGCACCCGAGTTTCCGTTCATGCAGCAGAGACGAAACGCTCTGGTTTACAAGAACGGCGAGGTTATCTTAAATGTCGAGGCCGATGCCGACCTTGTCGCCTCTGCCGTGTTTGCCGCATTGAGCCCGATCTTCGAAAGGCTCCGGCGCGAGGTGAAATATACCGAGCTGCTTCGGATCGCTTCAGAGCACTTGCTTGAAATATCTACCGCCCGGCGGTCTGAGTTTGATCGATTTGGCCTCGTGCATCACATCGAGAACCTCCTCGCGAACGAGTAGCCGTAATCTAAAAACCGTCTATCTCGAATCTACTCGGAAGTTGATCGCCGAGTAGATTCAAGATGCGAGTTTATAGATGTTAGATTCTGAGTCGTTGGTCGGTTAGACTGGCGTCATGGAGTGGAAAATTTTCGGCACTGCTTTCGTAACACTTTTCCTCGCCGAACTCGGCGACAAAACCCAGCTCGCGATCATTACGATGACGGCAAAAACCGATTCGAAGGTCGCGGTCTTTCTTGGCGCGAGCCTTGCGCTCGTGATCGTATCCCTCTTGGCTGTGTTGTTTGGCGGGCTGCTCACTCAGTTCATCCCGACCGAGTGGCTGCAGCGGATCGTCGCGGTAGCGTTCATCCTGGTCGGCGTGTTGATGTTGTTTGGGAAACTGTAGGGAAGGGATGAGGGATGAGGGACTCATCCCTCATCCCTCATCCCTTGTCCCTCGTCCCTTGTCCCTCGTCCCTTGTCCCTCGTCCCTCGTCCCTTGTCCCTTCTCCCTCGTTTCTTGTCCCTTGTCCCTCGTCCCTCGTCCCTCGTCCCTCGTCCCTTGTCCCTTCTCCCTCGTCCCCCGTGCGCGTCACTTTTTCAGCCTACTCGCAAACTTCTGCCTGAACTTTGCCACCTTCGGTGCTACCACTCCGGCGCAGTACGGCTGGTTCGGATTGTTGGCAAAATATTCCTGGTGATAATCTTCGCCGGGCCAGAATTTGTCGAAGGCCGTCACCTCGGTCACGATCGGCGCATTGTAGATCCCCTCATCCGAAATTTCCTTGATCACTTCTCCAGCCGCTAGTTTCTGTTCATCCGAGTGATAGAAAATAGCCGACCGGTATGACGTTCCGATGTCGTTTCCCTGACGGTTGAGTTGCGTCGGATCGTGCACCGTGAAATAGACGCGAAGCAGATCGCGGAAGTCGAGCTCGTCCGAATCGAATTTGATCTGTACAACCTCGGCGTGGCCCGTCGTCTCCGAGCATACTTCCTTATACGTCGGATTCTCCGTGTGGCCACCCGAGTAGCCTGAGACGACGTCTTCGACGCCTTTCAGATCGTCAAAGACTGCTTCTACGCACCAAAAGCACCCGGCTGCGAGAGTTGCTGTTTCTGAAACTGCCATAGATAGAGTCTAACAACCGCAAGTGATGTGCGCTATTTGATAAACGCCAACTCCGCTAGGAGCGTCATGTTGGTAGCACCCGCGACGCAAATGATCTTAGCTCCGTAGGAGCGAAACACCCGTGCCGCGCCTTCGGAGCTGGGGTCGTCGTGGCGTGTGCTTCTACCAACATGACGCCCCTAGCGGAGCTGAAGAATCCTGCTCACTCCTCATCCTCTCTTAATTTCTCGAGCACTCCAAAATCTTCCAGCGTTGTCACATCGCCGACAACACTGCCGCTGGTCGCCAGTTCCCGCAAAAGCCTTCGCATGATCTTTCCCGAGCGCGTTTTTGGAAGTGCATCGGTGAAGCGAATATCGTCGGGCTTGGCGAGCGCGCCGATCTCTTTCGCGACGTGCGCCCGGAGCTCGTCCTTCAATTCATCGGTTCCCTTTCGCCCGCCTTCGAGCGTGACGAACGCCGATATCGCCTGGCCTTTCAAATCGTGCGGACGCCCGACGACCGCCGCCTCGGCAACCGCTTCGTGCGAGACGAGTGCCGATTCTACTTCGGCTGTCCCCAATCTATGGCCACTAACATTGATGACGTCATCGACGCGGCCCATTATCCAGTAGTATCCGTTCTCGTCGCGGCGCGCTCCGTCGCCGGCAAAATAACAGTGCGGAACGTCCGACCAGTAAGTTTTCTTGTACCGCTCGTCGTCGCCCCAGATAGTGCGAAGCATCGACGGCCATGGATGTGTGATGACGAGATAGCCGCCTTCGTTCTCACCAACCGAGACACCTTTTTTTGTCACGATATCGACGAGAATTCCCGGCAGCGGACGCGTTGCCGTTCCCGGAACTGTCGGCGTCGCACCCGGAAGCGGCGAGATCATGATCCCGCCGGTCTCGGTCTGCCACCATGTATCGACGATCGGACACCGCCCTTTTCCGATCACGTCGTGATACCACATCCACGCCTCCGGATTGATCGGCTCGCCCACGGTTCCGAGCAATCGCAGCGAAGACAGGTCATGTTTATTCGGATACTGCTCGCCCCATTTGATGAACGCGCGGATCGCCGTCGGCGCGGTGTAGAGAATGTTGATCTTGTGTCGATCGATCATCGCCCAAAAACGATCGAAGTCGGGAAAATTCGGCGCGCCTTCGTACATAAAAACTGTCGCACCGTTCGCGAGCGGCCCGTAGACGACATAACTGTGCCCGGTGACCCAACCGATATCGGCCGTGCACCAGTAGATGTCCTCGTCCTTCAGATCGAAGACCAGCTTTGTCGAATAAGCCGTCTGCGTAATATAACCACCAGTCGTGTGTAGGATCCCTTTCGGTTTGCCGGTCGTGCCCGATGTGTAAAGGATGAACAGCGGATGTTCGGAATCGAGTTCTTCGGCGGGACAGTCCGCTTCAACAGACTCGATCAAATCGTGCCACCAGTGATCGCGGCCCGCCTTCATTTCGACCGCGGAACCCGTCCGCCGATAGACGATCACATTCTCAATCATCGGAGACTGTTCGGCTGCCCGATCGACGATGTCTTTCAGTTTGATCTCGTTACCGCGTCGATATCCGCCGTCGGCGGTAACGATCAGCTTGCACTCGCCGTCGTTCACGCGATCGCGTATGGCATCGGCTGAAAATCCGCCGAAGATCACGGTGTGCGTTGCACCGATCCGGGCACACGCGAGCATCGCGATCGCAAGCTCGGGAACGAGCGGCATGTAGAGAGCGACGCGATCGCCGATCTCGACGCCGAGCTTTTTCAGAACATTTGCGAATTTGGAAACTTCGGCGTGAAGCTCGAGGTAGGTCAGGTTGCGCGTCTCGCCCGGCTCGCCTTCCCAGATGATCGCCGTCTTGTCGCGGCGCGTCGTTTCAAGATGCCGGTCGAGGCAGTTATCCGAAATATTCAGCTTTCCGCCGACAAACCACTTCGCGAACGGCTCGTTCCATTCAAGGATCGTGTCCCACTTTTTGAACCAACGGATGTCCTCGGCCTGCTTTGCCCAGAACGCTTCCGGATCTGCAGCAGCTTCGGCATACAATTTTTCGTACTCTTCAAAACTCTTTACGTGCGCTGCCTCGGAAAATCCTTCTGGAGGCGGGAACATTCTCGATTCATGAAGAATCGACTCAATTGAGGACGAGTCTGACATATGCAATCAGTATAAGACCCCGGCAGCCGGATTCTAAACGTCGGTTTCGGGAGACGTTCGGAACGTCAACGCAATCGCGGAATGAAGGATCACGACAAAAACGGCGCTGATCAGGAGGACACCGAGACCCAAGCGCAGGCTGCCATATCGAGTCGAGACCAGACCGGTCAGCCAACTCAGTAACGCGGCACCGCAGATGCCGGAAATAAAAAGCGGCATCGCCCGCTGGGTCGCCGTCGTCCCGAACGCTTTTGTAAATCGGACCATATTCGTGGGAAAGATCGCCGATGTCCCGAGTCCCGCAGTGGCGGCTCCGACCAACGCGAGTCTTTCGTCGAACACGATCAGGAATATCCCGATCAAAAGTGTTACGGAGCAGATCGAAAGCAGCACATTCTCCGATAGCCGTCGCGCCACAAAAGCCGCGAGCCCTCGGCCGAACACAAGGAACGAAAAGAACACGACGGTCGCATTCAAACTATGACCGGCGTCCTTGATCGATTCGGAGTAGGTGGTCAGCCAGCCGCCCAGTCCCGACTCGATCCCGATCACGAAAAACCCGAACAGGATAAACAGCCAAGCTGAAGGTCGCCGCCAGATCGGCGACTGAATAAACTCGGTTGTGTTCACGCGTTGATGCGGGAGATCGCGAGCAGCGAAAAAGAAGCAGACCGCGACGACGGCGAGCGCGGCGACGAGGATCACTGTAACCGACACTAGGCTCTTGCCGTCGGAGACGCCTGCGACAAACGGCTGGCTGCAGATCGCTCCGACACCCCAAGCAAAATTGATGAGGTTAATCGATGAAGACTGCATTGGAGCGGGTGTCATTTCGATCGTCAGCAGATTGATCGCGGGTATCGTCATCCCGAGACCCGCGCCATAAACGAAGATCGCTAACCAGCAGAGATAGAATTCACCAAAGTTCAAGCCGGGTAGGCCGCCGATCATCGCAGCGAGCCCGACGAGCGTTGTCACTACGAAACCTTGGCGCCGCGCTAGTCGCCCGATAATTAGGGTCCCAAAAGCGGAACCCGCGAACTGCGCGAGCAGCAGAGTGCCCGATTCCGCGTCATTCAGTTGCAGCCGAGTCGCGAGAACAGGCAGAACCTGACCGATCAGGACGGTGACCACGCCAATTACGAAGAAAGCGAAAAGTGTGTAGTATTTTAGCGATCGATACTTGTCCGACATTTTTATGATTTGAGCGTAGTCGTCAAATATTGTGTTTCCCGTTTCGGAGGTAATGGTATTCGCCCCGCGCTCTTTACGTCAAAATGAAAAACCGATCGTCTTTCTTCTTTAAGGTTTATCTACTCGTCCTGTGCGGTTCGTGCTTTGTCGTTCCTGTTCACGCGTCGCTCACGGCGCTCGGAAATGTGACAAGTGTGACGCGTTCGAAAACCAACGGCGTGACACTCGGTACAACCAGTCGCGCAAAGGTTTCGATCGAGTTTTTTGATATCGATGTGGTTCGGATCAGAGTTGCAGGGAAAGGCGTTTTTGAGCGCGATTTTTCGTACGCCATCGATTATTCTGTCGATCGCAAAACTCCGGTTACGACTCTTGTTCAAACCAAAAATACGATCTCGCTTTCAAATTTTAGCGGCGCCAAGGTAATCATCACGCGTGCTCCGTTTGCGATCCGCATCGTCGATGAAAACGGCGCGGTCGTCGTGAACGACGATCCGACGCGGCCCGTCCTATTCGACACCGACACGGGCGAGATACAAGCTTCAAAGGCGCGGAACGGCGAGGTGGAAACTTACTACGGCTTTGGCGAAAAGGCTTTTGCCGAAATGTCGCGAAACGGTAAGTTCATCGTCAACTGGAACACCGATACGTTTTCATATCCGATCGGGACCGATCCGATCTATCAGTCGATCCCCTTCTTCTATGCGCTGCGCGACGGAAAAGCGTACGGCCTTTTCTTCAACAATACTTTTCGCACGTGGTTCGACATGGGCAAGACTTCGCCCGCCCGATATTCGTTCGGTGCGGATGGCGGCGAACTCGACTATTTCATCTTCACCGGCGGAAAGGAACGCTCGCCGAAAAAGATTCTTGAGGACTACGCAAACCTGACGGGCAAGACTCCACTCCCGCCGATCTGGGCGCTCGGTAATCATCAGTCGCGTTGGTCGTATTTTCCCGAAAAGCGCGTTCGTGAGATCGCCGAGGGTTTTCGTAGCCGTCGGATACCTGCGGATGTTATTCACCTCGATATCGATTACATGGACGGCTACCGGGTTTTCACATGGGACAAGACACGGTTCTCGGATCCGAAAAAGTTGATCGCTGATCTCAAGAACGATGGTTTCCAAACTGTTCTGATCATCGATCCGGGGATCAAGGTCGATGCGAATTACGGTGTCTATGCCGAGGGAAAACGCCTCGGCATGTTTGTAAAGAATCCTGACGGCACTGAGTTGAATCGCAACGTCTGGCCGCAGTCTTCCGCATTTCCGGATTTCACCGATCCGAAAGCTCGTGACTGGTTCGGAGTTCAATTCAAACAACACATCGCCGAAGGCGTCGCCGGTTTCTGGAACGACATGAACGAGCCCGGCGTTTTTCTGACCGAAAAAACTTCTAAGCCGGATACGTTCCATCATCCCGACAAGACCTTTCCATACAACACACCTCACACCGGCGACGGCCTGCCGGGCACACACCGGCGCTATCACAACGTCTACGGAATGCAGATGGCGCGCTCGACATTCGAAGGCGTGAAGAAGCTGCGTCTGGACAAACGACCATTCGTTCTAACGAGAGCAGGATTTGCGGGCGTTCAGCGATTCTCTGCCTTATGGTCAGGAGACAACTACGCGAGCTGGGACCAACTAGCGCTCTCTATCCCGATGCTCACTAATCTCAGCGTTTCGGGTGTACCGTTTGTCGGAGGGGATGTCGGCGGATTCAACGATCGCCCTAGCGGCGAGCTCTACACGCGTTGGCTGCAAGCCGCGGCGCTCACGCCGTTTCTGCGTTCGCACTCCGTCGGCTGGGCGGGGAATAAAGAACCGTGGGAGTACGGTGATGAATTCACGCCGATCAACCGTGCCTACATCGAGCTTCGATACAAATTCCTGCCGTACATCTATTCGCTGTTTTATCAGCACGAGCGTACGGGTCAGCCGGTGATGCGGCCGTTATGGTACGAGTTTCCGGATGATAGATCGACCTATCTTGTGAGCGACGAATATATGGTCGGCGGTGATGTGCTCGTTGCACCGGTCGTTAAGGAAGGAATGCGAAATCGCGAAGTGTATCTTCCGGCGGGAACTGCATGGATCAATTGGTGGACGGGCGAAAGGCTGGATGGCGGCAAACAGCATCGCGTCGAAGCCCCGCTCGATCGTCTTCCGCTTTTTGTACGGGCCGGCGCCGTCGTGCCAACTCAGGACGTCATACAGCATACCGGTGAAATGCCGAATGTGCCGATCACACTGAATGTCGCCGCCGGGATCGAACAAGGTAGATCGGAAATCTTAGAGCTGCATCAAGACGCAGGCGATGGATATGGCTATCGACGGAGCGAGTGGCGAGAAATTCGGATCGAACATCGGCAGGGTTTGATAAAGATAACGCGAATCGGCGACTTCGGTGGGCAGCAAATACGCTATTTGGAAGTTGTCGGGTTAGGAGCTGATCCACACGAGGTCCGAGCGGACGGCAAGAAGATCATTCACGCGTTCGACTCGGCAAGGAAACGTCTTCGTGCCGAACTACCCGAAAATGTGACTGAGATCACGTTGATTCGGTGAGCCGTTCGGGATTTTTAACGCAGAGATCGCGGAGGTCGCAGAGTATACGGACAATATCTATTTTCCCTGCGATCTCCGCGATCTCTGCGTTAAAAATCCACTCGCAGGACCCATTCAATGCGTGGTGACCCGCGCGGTCGAATTTCTCACGACGAGTGTCGGCTCGACGCTCAGTACCTCGGGAATCTTTGCGTCGTTACCGTCGGCGAGGCGGCCGAGCAGCGTCTCCGCCGCCAGGCTCCCCATTTCAAAAAGTGGTTGTCGAATCGTCGTCAGTGCCGGATTGTGAAACGCCGCCGCGTAGATGTCGTCGAACCCGAGGACGGACACATCAGCGGGAACGCGCAAACCCATCTCCTCGAGTGCCCGGATCGCACCGATCGCGGAAATGTCGTTGAACGCAAACACCGCGGTAAATTTCTCTCCCGTCGCCAAAAGTGTTTTCATCGCCAGGTACCCGACCTCGGGCGAAGGTGAATCGCCGCGCAACTGGATCATCAAACGCGGATCGATCGGAATATTTCGTTTAGCCGCCGCCTCGCATATCGTGTCAAATCTGACAACGGTGTCCGAGCTGAACTCTTGCCCTTTGATGACCGCGATGCGGCGATGACCGAGATTGTACAAATGGCCTATCCCAAGCTCGGCCGCATGTTGATGATTGAGAATCACGTTCGTGACACCCAAAACGTCCTCGTGTCCCGAAACATTTACCGTCGGCAGATTAGGTTCGAACCGGATCGGTGTGTCGACCGCGATGATGCCCTCAACTTGTCGCTCAGCGAGCATCCTCGGCAGATCGACGAGCAGATCCTCACGGTGCAAATGGCTCGCCGTCAGATAAAAATATCCCTGCGTCGAAAGAACTGCCTCGACTCCGTTCAGCACCATCGATGAATATCCGTCGCTCAGCTCCGGCACGATGACCCCAAACGTGTGGGTCCGCTGAACTCGGAGTGACCGGGCGAGATAATTCGGCCTGTAGTTGAGTTCGCGTGCCGCTTCGAAGATGCGATCTTTGGTTTCTTTGGGGATCGAGCCCGCTGTCGGCGCATCGTTCAAAACCAGTGAAAGCGTGGTCGGGGAAAGGTTAAGATGCGCCGCCAATTGTTTAAGACTGACGCCATCGGCCTTGAACGTACCACCGCCCTCGGGACGATCACTGCTTTTGGACTTTCGGGGCATGGCAGAGATAGTGGCACACGGAAACTTTCGAATCAAGACCTAAGAGTCGCGGAAAAGTGGCGTTATGCGTTTGGTTTCGCACATACCGGCGAGCCTAAACTTGCTTATTCTACGAGATACGTGCGCGACGTGTGCCGAAACAAATCTATTGACAAGGAAAATCGAAGGGTGCTATAAAGCTACTAAAACGATTTACTAAAACGATTTACCTGCGGCCATCTTGATTTCCCAATCTCCATTGAAGGGCTCTGGCCACAAACATCACTTCCGGCTTTTTAACAATATTCTTGGGAGGAATCTTATGCGGCAAACTACTTTCGGGCTCACCAACCTGCTTGGCTGCGTGGCTCTTATCGTCCTTTTTTCGGCCATCGGACACGCTCAGTTTCGAGCCGGCATTCAAGGTAACGTCAGCGACAGTGCCGGAGGGCTTGTTCCGGGAGCGACAGTCGCGCTGACA
>JBDTWZ010000078.1:0-14439 GCA_040006435.1 Acidobacteriota bacterium | reverse complement strand
ATTATCGCTTACGAGCCTGTTTGGGCGATCGGAACGGGTAAAACCGCGACGCCGGAACAGGCTCAAGAAATGCATGCGGTCATCCGCCGAACGATAGGTGAGACCCACGGAAAGCAAGTCGCGGATGGAATGCGGATCTTATACGGCGGTTCGGTTAAGCCGGACAATATCGGCGAATTGATGTCGCAGGAAGATGTCGACGGTGCTTTGGTCGGCGGAGCGAGCCTCGAAGCAACGAGCTTCGAAAAGATTGTGAATTATAGGTAGGTCAGAAATTGGAATACGTTTTATATACAATATTTTTTCTCGCGTGCATCGTTTTAGTTGCGGCTGTTTTGTTGCAGCCCGGTAAGACGGATGCGGGTGCGTTGTTCACTAGCAATGTGTCAAGCGCTTCATTCGGCCCGAGGGGAACCGCCTCGGTTCTTTCGAAATTGACGATCGTCGCGGCGATCGTGTTCATGCTCACGGCGCTCTTGATCTCGATGCCGGCGCTCACCGGAAACGTTTCCGTATTGAGCGGGAACGCGGACAATCCAGCCGAAGAACAAGCGGAACAGCCCGCGGTGGAACAGCAGACTGAGCCTGCTAATACGAATATGGTGACCGGGGGCAATGACGGTGCTCTGATCGAGACGCCAGCGACGAATTCGTTCCAGGCCGATGTCAACGCAGCGACAAATTCGGTACCGGCGGCGAATTCAAATCCTCCGGTCAACAAATAGTTCTTTCAATTTTTGAATTATTGCTGAGGTGGCGTAATTGGTAGCCGCGCACGTTTGAGGGGCGTGTGGAGTAATCCGTGCGGGTTCGAGTCCCGCTCTCAGCACCACCTTTAATTTTGAATGGTGAGTGGTGAATGAAGAAGAAGTGATTTAGATCATTCAGCATTCAGCATTCACCATCTACCACTCATCATTCACTCGGGATCAGCATTGTACCCGTACCCTGATCAGTAAAAACTTCTGACAGTAATCCATTTCTGTCCGTCCCGCCGATAACATGCGCTGAGCGGACTCCACGATCCAAAAGCGAGATCAGGCTTTCGAGCTTCGGAATCATACCTCCGGTCGCCTGCCCTTCATTGATCAATTGCCGGGCGTCTTTTGTCGACAAACGGTCTATCTTCGTCGATTCGTCCTTCGCGTCCAGATAAATACCATTTACATCGGACAACAGAATGAGCTTCTCGGCTCCAAGTCCGACCGCGATCTCCGATGCGATCGTGTCGGCGTTTATGTTGTAGATCTTGCCGTCGTCATCCGCGCCCAGTGACGAGATCACGGGCAAATAGTCACTTTCCAGGAGCAGATTGATCAGCCGAGTATCTATTTCAACGATGTCACCGACGTGCCCAAAATCCACAGATTCGGTTTCACCAGTACTACGGTTAAGGACGTCCGTGGGTGGTCGACGCACCGCTTTGACTACGCCGCCATCGATCCCCGACAAGCCAACGGCATCGATTCCGCGATGTCGGAGCGCGGCGAGTATTTCGGTATTGATCTTCCCGCGAAAGATCATTTTCGCGAGTTCGAGCGTGTCGTCGTCCGTAACACGTCGCCCCCCGATCACGGTTTGCACGACGCCTAACTTTTGGGCCAGCTCGGTAAGCTGTTTTCCGCCACCGTGGATAACGCAGATGCGTATTCCGACCTGGTGCAGCAACGCAAGCTCTTCCGCCAGGGAAAGCAAATTCGCCTTATCTTCGGTCACTTTTCCGGAAAACTTGATGACGAAGGTCTTTCCTTTGAATCGCTGAATGTAGGGAAGTGCTTCGCGAAGAAGATCGAGTGTGTCAATGTTCATTTGATAAGCTCCGACATTATGACCTTCTGTATGTGCAGGCGATTCTCCGCCTCGTCGATGACGACCGATCGTTCCGAATCGATCACGCCATCGGTGACAATAACGTTTCGGCGGACGGGAAGGCAGTGCATAAAGATCGCGTCGCTGGTCGCCTCCATTTTCTTTTCATCGACGATCCAGTCATTTCTGAATTGATTCCGATATTCGATGTCGGCCGCCGCGTTACCATAAAATTGACTGGCTGCCCAGCTCTTTGCATAAACGACCTCAACATCTTCGAACGCCCGATCCACATTATCCGTGAATTCTACGCTTCCGCCCTGCGCTTCGGCTTCGGATCGAACCGTGTCGATGAGCTCGTCGTCAAGCTGATAGCCCTTCGGATGCGCGATCCGAAGGTCATGGCCCATCTGGGCGGAGGCAAGAGCAAAGCTGTCGGGAACAGCCATCGGTAGAGCCTTCGGATGCCATGCCCACGTGAGCAGCATTTTCTTTTTTCCGGCACCAAGGTTCTCGCGAATCGTCATCATATCTGCCATTGCCTGACACGGGTGATGCATTGCCGATTCGAGATTGATGATCGGAACACTTGCGTATTCGGCGAAGGCATTGAGGATCGGATCCCTACGTTCAGTTTCCCAATCGTTCAGTGCCGCAAATGTCCTTACGCCGATTGCCGAAACATATCTCTCCAAAACTCGAACAAATTCTTTCAGGTGCTCGGTTTTATCGCCGTCCATTACGACCCCATCGCGATGTTCGAGCGACCATGATGTGCTGCCTGGCTCGAGGATCACAGCATTACCGCCGAGTTCGTAGATGCCAACCTGCATTGAGGCCCGCGTTCGAAGGCTCGGATTAAAAAATACGAGGGCGACAGATTTGCCGGCGAGCGGTTTGTCACTCGTCGGAGCCCGTTTTGTTTCCAGTGCCGAGTCGATCAGGCGCACCAGAGCTTCGTTTGAGTGGTCCGAAGTCCTCAAGAAGTTCTTCACGATGCAGCTCCCGTAGCGGTTTCAGCGACACAAGTTACAAACTCTTCGACCTGTTCAACGGTTGTGCAGAGCGGTGGGAGCAACCGAAGGACTTTGGGGTCGCTGGATGTTCCGGTAATAATTTTTCGCTCCAGCAATTTGCCGTGAATGTTCGAACACGGCTCCGAAAATTCAATTCCGATCAAACAGCCTTTTCCACGGACGGAGACAATGCCCGGAATGCCGCCGCCGCGCTCGCGAAGCGTATTCTCGATCATCCGTGCATTCTCGATCATTCCGTCGTCTTCGATTGCTTCGAGCGTCGCGAGCACGGCCGCCATTGCCAGCATCCCGCCCCCAAACGTCGTCCCTAAATCGTTCTCCTTTATGTGCGATGACACCCGCTCGTTGAATATGCAAGCGCCCACCGGTACGCCGCTCCCGAGGCTTTTCGCGAGAGTGATGATGTCGGGTTCGACACCGTCCGCAAGATCGCTTCCGGAAACGAACCAGTTTCCGGTACGGCCGATCCCGGTCTGGACCTCGTCGAAGATCAGTACAATTCCATGCTCGTCGGATAAACCACGCAGTCGTTTGAAAAACTCGGGCACAGCTTCGCGAACGCCGGCCATGGATTGAATGGGTTCCAGGATTATCGCTGCGGTTTTGTTGTCCGCAAGTGTCGCAACCGAATCTATGTTTCCGAACTCGGCTTCGACGTGAAACGGAACGTTCGGCTTTCCAATCTCTCGATACTTTCCGAGAAACGTCGCGGAAATCGAGTCCGCCGTGCGTCCGTGGAAGCCGCCCGAAAAGGAAATTATCTTTTCCCGCTCTGTTGCCATTCGTGCCGCGCGCATCGCGTTCTCGTTCGCTTCGGTGCCCGAATTGCAGAAAAAAACTTTTGTCAGGCTTTGGGGGGCGACCGACACGAGCTTTTCAGCCGCGCGGCCGCGAATTTCCGAGAAGACGAGGTTCGAATAAAATAAGACCCGCTCCGCCTGTTCCTGGATCGCTTTCACAACATGCGGATGCGAATGACCGGTGGCACAGACCGCGTGACCGCCGTAAAGGTCGAGGTACTTCTCGCCCTCACTCGTCCAGATCCACGCGCCGCTTCCACGCTCTACGGCGATCCCCATTCTTTTGTAGGTCGCAACCTGAAACTCGTCCTCCAGTTGTGAAATTTCGTTGAAGTTCATATCAATCGGTTTCAGAGTGCAAGCTTTAGCTTGTTTCTGCTAGAAGAAACGGGCCGTAGAACAGCGCTCAAAACTACTGGTAATGGGGTCAGTTTAAAACGTCAATATTTCCCGGCTCGAACGGCGTGGCTACGCTAAAACAAAAACAACCGGGTCGAATTTTCAGAATGACCCACAAATCACACTATTACGGATTACCTCCCGCAAACATGAGTCCGGTAGTTTCATCGATGCCAAACATCAGATTCATATTCTGCACGGCCTGGCCGGCGGCTCCCTTGACCAAGTTATCGATCGCCGAGAAGATCACGATCTGTTTGCCGTTAGAAAAAGCTCCGATGTCACAAAAATTCGTATTCTTCACCCAGTTCACATCGGGTGAGCCGTCAAGTAGCCGGACAAAAAAGGAATCGCCGTAAAAACTGGAGAACACGTTGCGAACATCTTCGTTGGTCATGTGGACCGTAGTTTCGACATAGCACGACGCAAAAATCCCACGCGAAACCGGCACGCTGTGCGTCATGAAGACAAGCTCGCTGTCAAACGATCCACCTTCCGCCAAATGCTGTTCTATCTCCGGCACATGCTGATGAACGAACGGCTTGTAGGCATAGAAGGAGTTTGTACGTTGCGGATGATGCGTATTGGCGGCGGGCTTTATCCCCGAACCGCTCGAGCCGGTTTTGGCGTCGACAATGATCTTCCCGCTCAAGAGTCCGCTTTTCACCATCGGTGTAAGAGCAAGCAGCGTGGCCGTAGCGAAGCATCCGGGATTTGCGATGTACCTGGCTGTGCGAATAGAATCCCGGTTCGTCTCTGTCAGCCCGTAGGTAAACTGACACTGGAGATCCGGCGCGGTGTGAGGGAAGCCGTAATGTTTCTCGAAGGAGGCAGCATCGTCGACGCGGAAATCTCCCGACAGGTCGATTACCTTAACCTGATCGGGAAGCTTCGGAATCAGGTCCATTGCCTGTCCGTGTGGCAAAGCGAAGAACGCGAGGTCAATATCACTTAATCTTCCCAGGTCATCAGGCACAGATTGAAATTCGAGATCCGTCAGACCCAGCAGATTCTTGTGTACTTGCGAAACAAGCTTACCTGCATGTTCGTGGGCCGTAACGAGCGCGACCTCGACGTTCGGATGGAACAACAGGATGCGGAGCAGCTCACTGCCTCCGTAACCCGAGCCGCCAAAGATACCAACACGTTTTTTCATGCGATCGCCGTCTCCGTCTTCGCGTGGACGCCCGCCATGACAAGTTCGAACAGCATCCGCCCGTCCCTTCGCGCATTGCCCGCAGGCAGGCCAAGCTGCGTCGTGACAAAGTCCTCACCCATTTGCGAATCGGTCACCGAACCCGCGATAACATCGATATTTACGCCGAACTCACCGAGGACCGTCTTTCCACCGATCACTCCGACATAGTCCGGAGCACAAAATACTAAGCTCGAGACAGCATCGATTATCATCGGATCGCGAAGGATCGCATCGACACCGTAGCCACCGACGATCCCGTCACCGAGTTCCGCGACAATTAGATCGGGTGAAAAACTATTTAAGTGATTAAAAAGAGACCGAGCAAACCCAGGGAGGTCTTCACACTCAACCGTCGAAGGCAAGCCGCAATCGAGAAAGCTCGCGGTAATAAATGCGCCGTGATCCTGCATGTTAAGCGTGTCGCGAAGACATGCTATTCCCGTCAGCTTAACGCCTGCTACCGTCAATCCGGAATTTGCGGCTTGTCGGATGATCTCGACCGCAGCGATCGTTTTTCCCGAATTCATACACGAGCCCGCGACGATGACAATCGGCGCCGACTCATGGAGACTGTCAGCCGGAATCAGGCCTGCGTCGCCGATATTCATTGGCAAGCCAAGCTCATCGCACGCCGAGCCGATGACCTCGACCTCGATCGCGTCCGAAAGCGAGGAGTGATGGCCTTTGCATTCACCCACCACGCCACCCATATTAAGGAGATGTAGCCGGTCGCCCGCCTTTACAAGAGACGGAACGTCACCGACAAACCCTTTCAACGCCCGACGCTTTCCCAGGACACCGAGCAAAATGTCACCCTGATTGATCTTCGCCAGCCGCCCGCTGGGAAGTTCCAGATTGCCGTATGTAACAGATTCCGTTCTAGCCTTTGCGACAACAACGTCGCCGACCCGCGGCTCGTACTCAGCCGTGTTTACACGAATTCGTTTTCCCAGCGTTAGCGGCGACGTCGCCGACCCGATCTTATCTACTTCGACAAACATTTTCCCCCTTTGGTCACCCGGCCGCAAAAATCATTTTCAACCTTTTTAAGGCAGCCTTCTGATCGTGCTCGCCGTCGACGGCGATGAATATCGTGTCATCGCCTGCGATCGTTCCGGCGACCTCACCGATCTTCGAACCATCTATGCGTACTGCCGCGGCCGACGCTAACCCTGCGGAGCATCGAACAACGATCAAGTTCTCGCCCGCCGGGATGATCGCTGAGACCCCAAATGGACTTGCCTCCGCGATCGGCAATTCTATGGCGGCATACCTGCCATCGACTTTTACAACACCCAACTCATCAAGGTCGCGAGATATGCTCGCCTGTGTTACACGGTAACCGGCGTCACTCAGCAACTGGGCGAGTTCTTCCTGACGGCTTACAGGCCTCGACTCGATGACGTCCAGTATCAGCTTATGTCTTTCCACTTTCTGCATAGTCTACAAGTTATATGCATCGATACACGGATATTTGATGCATAGTTGTATAATATGCGTTGTTTATGCATTTATTGTCAAGGCTGGAGTTTTAGAAGATACTGAGTTTGATCCGGAGGTATTTCTTGGGGTTTTGACGGAAGTCGTAGATGAGCTTCGTCCCTTCGCTGGAAAGTTGGTTAAAATTGGACGCGGTCTGATTGATGTTGTTGAAAAGGGTTTCGTCCGTCACGAATTTTCCGAGGGTTCCTTTCCCGGCCTGTGCGTCGCCAAGAATCGAGTCGATCTTCGTTGCAGTCGAATTGAAGCGGGACAGTGTCTCTTTCGCATCGTTGTAGAGCTGTTCGTCCTTAAGGAACTTGCCAAACGTGCCTCGGCCCGCCGTAAGGTCCGCAGAAATTAACTTAAAATCGTCAGCGATGCTATTTATCTTTGCCGCCGAAGTGCGGAGATCGATGATCGCCGCCCTAGTCTCATTATACAAAGCATCATCTGTGATAAATTTTCCCGCTGATCCGCGCCCCGACTTGATATCCGTTGAAATACTTTCAAGCTGGGCAATCGTCTTGTTCAGGCTATTGTAAAGCGCCGGGTCGTTTAGAAGCTTGCCCGCGGAGCCTTGTCCGCTGTTGACCTTGTCCAACGTTGTCTGAAGCTTTGTCACCGTCAGTCTCGTCTCGCCAATCGTAGCATCGAGATTTCGGTACAGCGATTCGTCATTGACGATACGTCCAAGCGTGCCTTCGCCCTGATTCGCCTTGTTAAGGATCTCATTTGCGGGGACGGCTATTTTGTTGATCTGCTCGAGCAGATCGTTGCCCGTCTGCGTGAGCTGATTGATCGAGATAGCTACGCGCGATTCCAGTATGTCGTTCTCGGAAACCGGAGCGCCCTTTGCCGTACCGGGTGAAATATTTATGACCTTGTCGTTCGCGAGCAGCGAGGTCGCGATCAGTTGAGCATTCGAATCCGTCCGAATGCGCTCATTGATCGGCTGGCCGTTCAATTCCGAGCCAACCGACATGACTGCTTCGATTTTGAAATCTTCGGGACTGTCGGGCGGCAGAAGCCTAACATCTTCTACCTTACCGATGCGTACGCCCGCGAGCTGTACTTCTGAGCCTTCGCGAAGACCGTCGGCCGCGGCAAACCGTGCCTTAAGGCGAATCTTCTTCTCGAAAGGGTTGAAGTCGCCGCTTGAGTTTAGGATCAGAAATGCCAGCACGGCCAACCCGATGAGAACGAAAATACCGACCCGGAGCTTGCTAAACGTTAGTGTTTTTCTGGTTTCCACCATGCTGTGTGACTAAGACTTGTGTCCGTGAATAAAACGCTGAATGTATTCGTCGTCCGAATTTCTCAGACGCTCGTCGGAACCATTGAAGATTATCTTTCCATCCCGAAACATTAACACTTCCGTATTTATCAAACAAAGTCGTTCCCCTTCCTTCTCGTACACGACCCGCCCTTCGGTGTCGACGGTGGCATATTCAGACGAAAGGTATTTAACGTTGTTCATTTCGTGCGTAACAAATATTGAAGAGACATCTTGTAGATCCCGAAGTTTGACCGCCAGTTGACAGATCGTGCGTGCCGTCGGAGGATCAAGGCCCGCCGTCGGCTCATCGAAGAGCACGATCTCGGGATCACCGACCAGAGCACGGGCGATTCCAACTCTTCGACGCATACCGCCCGAGAGCTCGTCTGGCTTCTTTTCGATTGCTTCTTCGAGATCGACGAATCGAAGCATTCGCTTGACTTCCTGTTCGACCTCGTCTTCATCGATCACGCCCTGCTCGCGCAGCCGGTAAGCGACGTTCTCGTAAACCGAAAGGGAATCGAAAAGGGCGCCTTCCTGAAAGACCATCCCAATCTTCTTCCTAACCTCCATCATCTCCTCTTCGGTGTAGTCGGTAATATCTTCGCCATCGATGAGAATGCGACCTGAGTCCGGCTTCAGGAGACCGAGAATAAGTCGTACCGTTGTGGACTTCCCGCCGCCGCTTCGCCCGAGGATAAGTTTCGTTTCGCCGCGGCGTACGGTAAAGCTAACTCCGTCGAGAACCTTTTTATCGTCGAAGGCCAAATGGACATCCCGAAATTCGATTGCAGACCTTCTCCGTTCTGGATCATCGACTGCGTCCTCAAGATCCATCGGCTCGAGCCGCTGGTCGACATCATCTAAAACTTCAATTTCGGACGAGGGAAACATAATATTCGGGATACGTAGCGGCTAGATCACGCCGACGCCAAGGACCGATTGAATCGCCTTGGCGAGAAAAAAATCAAAAATGATGACCCAAATCGACGACAGTACGACGGCGTTAATTGTCGAGCGGCCGACCCCGACCGTGCCGCCGGTGGTGCTTAATCCTTTGTAGCAAGCGATGCCGCCGATCAGCAGTCCGAAGAAAACGGGCTTGATGACCCCACCGATAACGTCCTCTGTCGTAATGCCGTTGCTGACGGACGTCAGAAAAACGTTTAGATCCTGATCGAAAATATATGACGCCACGGTCCCGCCACCGATGATGCCGAAAATATCCGCCGCAACTGTCAGAAACGGCAGCATAACGATTAGTCCGATCAACCGGGGTGTAACAAGTTTCTTGTTCGGGTCGCTCCCGAGGGCTCGCATCGCATCGATCTGCTGCGAGACCACCATCGATCCGAGCTCCGCCGATATCGCAGATCCGATCCGTCCGGAAACCATAAGGGCGGTCAAAACCGGCCCAAGTTCACGAACAAGGGACGTCGCGACCGATCTCCCAGCTTCGTTATGAATTCCGTAGTATTGCAGCGTCGGGAATGTTTGCAGCACCAGAACGCCGCCCGTAAAAAAACCCGTCAGCAAAACGATCGGTAGCGATCCAACGCCGATGAGATCCATCTGCCTGATGATTTCCGCGGGATATCTCGGAGCCCGAAAAAGTCCGGTTAGGACCCTCCACAAAAGCAGACTTACTTCCTGTAGCTCATCAAGAAATTTTGCGACTGGATTCATCTAGCGGGTCTAAATGCAAGTAAGCTTGGGATTTGATAAAGGGTACAACGAACGATTAGAAACGCCAAACACCAAAACAGCCGGCCCATTGCTGGACTCGGCTGCTTTCCTGTTTTGCGAATTTTCAATCGATCCCGGGTGGACGTTGCGGAGAGCCACCGCGCGCAGGCGGCGATCCTCCACCGTCGCGGCGCATCCGACGATCCCGCATTTCCCCCTCGCGAGCTTCGGCAAAACGCCGTCTCAACTCGCGAAACCGGACGAGTTGTTCGGGTGTTAGCACCTTTCGTACGGAAAGTTCGCTTTCAAACCGCAGACGAGCGAGGTCTGCTTGCGCGGACTGGACGTCTTTTAGACGCGCATGAAATTCTTCGTCATTAACCGAATCGCGGTAGATCGCCATGTCGAGTGCGCGATTCGCGTCCTGCATTCGGCGGCGCGCCTGCATCATCGTTGGCCGGCGTTCCTGGTTCATCCGTCGGATCTGCTGAATCTGCTCTCTCGATAATCCAAGCTCAGCGAGTAAATTAGGCCGCCGCTCGTCGGCACGTTCGTCCGGCGAATCGCCTTCCGGCGGCGGAACGCCCTGACCGGACGCGCCGGTCACGACAGCGGTTAACACCATTAGAAATAAAAGGAACAGCTTTGCGTTTTTCATTTCAGTATCGAGACCTATTTTCTGGCTTCAATATTTTCGAACAGCTCGGCTAATCGAAGCGATGTGTCTTCGTCATCGGCAAACTCGTTGAGCCGTGGAACGCTCTTCTCCAAGTTCCGCGTCGTCGCCTGTTTTGCTTCGCTAGTGTGTAGCTGCGTCAATTTTGCGTTTACCACCGGATTCCTCGGCCGAGGGTGACCCGGAGCTGAGCTCCGAAGACGTTTGGGCTGTCGGTCGGCGGCATCGACCCTGATTTCGTTATTGATCACGTCCTGAATTTCGTCCTCAGAGTTCGCTGCAGTTTCTGGATCGCTTGTCGCCGGCGTTACCGTTGAACTCCCGACCGCGGCAATATTCGAATTATCATTCTTCGCGGCTATATCCTGGCGATTGTCAGGCAATGAAATGAGAAGTGCGGCGAAAACGGAAACGATCGCCAAGGCGGCGAGGGCCGCGCTGGGAACCAGCCAACCGGTGGCAAAACCTGCTCGCAGCTTCTCAACCCACCCGAACACAGATCCCTCGGCAGCAAATTCCTCACTCGGTATTTCGAAACGAGGAGTTTCTAGCGGATCGAATTCAAGCTTTTTCCAGTCGTAAACTTCGTATCTCGCATTCGAGATCGAGGCAAATTCATCCGTACACAGGGTACAAGCCACGAGGTGCGATTCGAACGCTGATCTTTCCCGTCCTGACATCTCGCCGTACAAATACGGCACCATGTTGGGATTGAACTTACATTCTGAAAAGCTTAAGTCGTTCATTTTCGTTACCTAACTGATCTAAAGTGAAACCTGTTCCAATTTCATTCGCAACTGTCTAAGCGCCGTGTAGAGCCGACTCTTTACGGTGCTCAGCGGCAGTTCCAATGTGTCCGAGATCTCTTGAAAGGTCATTTCCTCAAATTCTTTCATGACGATCACCTGCCTAAGATCCACTGGAAGGGAACTGACGGCCTGTCGGACTATCGTAAGTCGCTCTGTCGCTTCGGTCGTATTTGCCGGCGAACGATGGGCCGGTGCGACAAAAACCCTATCTCCTTCACCGGACTCATCGTCTAGAAATTCCTCCGATCGGGTCCGGGCTCGCCGCCTCGTCGTCAAACACTGATTGACGGCAATGCGGTGAAGCCAGGATGAGACCTTCGCTTCGCCGCGGAAGTTCGCAATGTTGCGATACGCCGCGATAAATGTCTCCTGTGCCGCATCACGGGCGTCGTCTTCGCGTCCGAGCATACCGAAGCAGAGAGCAAATATCTTTCGCTCCCATCTCTTCACGATTTCGCCGAAAGCGTCCGAATTCCTCGAAACGGCCAGCTCGACAAGCCTTTCATCGGTCAGATCATTCAACATCAAACTCGTGTAAGCATGCTTTTCGCACGAGAATCTTACTCTAGAAACCCGTTGGAATACGAAACTTCGCACTCAGCAGTTAGACGTCGATGACCTAAATAAAGTTGAAGTTATTGCGTGTGCACTTGGGCAAGAGGAGGGGGTACTACCGGGCAATCCGCGTGTTCCACGGTTAACTTGGCTGAAAACAATAGAACACACGGAATTGCACGGAGCGGTTGTCAGCACTTGCCGAGCAGCCAAAATACGAGCATGAAAATGAGTATCGTCGAGATTATGCCGCCGCCGAACTTGTACGCCGCCGCACCAGCTAAACCACCTCTCAAAAGATTATTCATATCAACCCTCCCTTTGTTAAAAAAATGAATGAGAATAGTTCACTCTTACCGTGACGCCGACTCCAGTGCAAGCAATGTTCCAGAATTCAGAAGTCAGAATTCAGAAGTCAGGATTCAGAAGTCAGAAGTTCGGAGTCAGAATTCTGAATTCTGAATTCTGACTTCTGACTCCTGACCGCTTCCACATGCTATCCTCGTCCGTATGTGCGGACGTTACATTCTTAAGGCACTCAAGGACGACGTCATTAAACACTTCAACCTCATTGACGGCCTCGATTACTTCGACGTTCACGGGTACAAAATGCGAGAAGAAGTTTTTCCTGGCGAGTGGATCACCGCGATCAATAACGCGAACCGTCCCGAGGACATATGGTGGACGATCGAAGACACGGATAACAGCGGCATACCGAGAAGGGCCATAAACGCGAAAGCCGAGACGATCACAAAGGTAAAAATGTTCTCAGATGCTTTCCGCACCGACCGGGTGCTGATTCCGGCGACGGGATTTTTTGAATGGGACGCCGGAAAATGCCGTCACCGATTTACATTTGACGAACCGCTTTTCGCCTTCGGAGGCATCGCACGCGATTGTGAAATAAAGGGTGAAACGAAGCGCTGCGGCGTGATCATGACGACCGACGCCAACGACGTGGTCCGCCCTATCCATACAAAGGGGCGTATGCCCGTCGTGATCCGTAAGTACGATTATGCCAAGTGGTTAGATCGCGATACGTCGTTCACGGATCTTCGCCGGATGGTCGCGCCGGTGCCAAGCAAAGAAACGCGTGTGGAAAAAGTCGATGATCCGCCGATCGAGAACGTGC
Organism: Acidobacteriota bacterium; assembly: GCA_040006435.1. Lineage (GTDB taxonomy): Bacteria > Acidobacteriota > Blastocatellia > Pyrinomonadales > Pyrinomonadaceae > OLB17. The sequence goes on along the minus strand of JBDTWZ010000078.1, from coordinate 1,580 downwards.
AGGGAAGTCTGTTTGGATGACCGTATCAAATCGCCGTGCTGATCAGACCGGGTGGCGGGTGGCGATCAGCACGGCGTCGTTTGAGATGTGGTCTAAAGAATTGGTTTATTTCCGTAAGGAACAGGAGGTCGCAAAACCGTATCGATCCCGTGGACGACACCATTTGTCGCTTCAAGATTCCTCGCCTGTAAAACTGATGCGTTGATCTTGATCCCGTTTATATCTGTGATCATCACTTCCTGGCCCGTAACGGACTTGGCGGACTTTAAACTGGCAGCCATCACTTTGCCGGGAAGTATGTGATAGGAAAGGAGGGCCTTGAGTCGTACCTGCTTCTCCTCATTAATAAGCGCATTTAGTGTTTCGTCGGGGATCTTCGCGAAGGCGTCGTTGCTCGGTGCAAATACCGTGAAACTTCCATCGCCGTCGAACAGTTCGTTCGTGCCTGAAGTCCCCATGATCCTGGAGAATGTTGAAAGGTTGTCTTGCTGTGCGATCGTGTCGATCAGATTTAGTTGGTCGGACATATCTGTCTCCCTTCTCTTGAGACGCTCTTTGCGTCCGTCATTTGTTCGTTGCTGTTTGAGTCAGGATGTCCGAAGTATTCGGGTTAGCTGAAAAAAGAGTAAGCGAAGCTCGTTTCGCTTCTATCGTGCTCGCATCAGGAAGGCAAGTCAATGGGTGCTTGCTGCACGCGGCTCCATCTATATACGCAAAACCAAATTTACAGAAGTTCAGTCGAAGGTGGCGAGCTTATCTGCGAGTTCGGTTACTAATTTTGTTTGCGCCTCGAGGATCTTTTCCTTTGCTTCCTCGATGGAGAACCAGTCGGCCTGGTCAACTTCCGGGTATTCCTTCGAGCTGCCAGAGGCAAATTTCATCGTGAACGTATTGCTTTTCAGATCCGCAGGGTCGAAGTCCGCCGCCGCTGCAAACGCATAAACCCACTTCCCGCCTTTTTGTTTTATCGGCGTCAGCTCGATGAACGGGCCTCTTACGTTGAAACCGGTTTCTTCCTGTAATTCTCGCCTCGCTGCGTCGAGCGGTGGTTCAGCTGTAAACTCGCCCTTCGGTATCGACCATGCGCCCTTGTCCTTATTTTTCCAGAACGGGCCGCCCGGATGAACGAGGAAAAGCTCCAGAAGACCGTCTTTCGTTCGATAGCACAGGAGTCCTGCGCTCTGCTTCGCCATGGGTCTAATTTAGCATGCCCACGAAGGTTGCCGTCGCTGCCGCTCTTGTCAGAGGCGCGTGCCGTAGCGGGCGATTGAAGTGCGTTGCGAAAGCATGCGATCAGCTTGAACCATACCGCAGGCAGTTCTTAAGTAAGAACCACACCATATCGTATAAATCACTCGAAGCCGGCGAAGGACCCTTTTGCTTAAACTACTTCAAACATTGGCTTATGCAGCAATGGCACGGCCTGTGCAGGTACAAATAACGCAGCGAGTGTTTAGCACATAGAGCGGCACGATCGATTAAGAATCTTTAAGGTTACTAAGTACAGGTTGCTGACGCTCCCACAAAACGAACAAGGGGGAGAGGCTCTTTCCGAAAGGACAGGGCCCTTTTTTTATTCG
>JBDTWZ010000077.1:0-14557 GCA_040006435.1 Acidobacteriota bacterium | reverse complement strand
CGAAAGTCGAGTTCCTCGATCCCAACAAACATAGCTGAAGGTTGTGGCCGCAGCACGAACGCCGATTTTCAACGTTTTCTTTATATTGCTTTCGGTTCAGTGAATGAGCTTGACTACCAGCTAACGCTCACTTTGGACCTTGGATTTCTGCCCTCGAACGTGCACGCGGAGTTGAATATGAAGGTTATTGAAGTGAAGAAGATGCTCGCCTCGCTGATTCGCAAAGTGAGTTCGGGCTGTTAGAATTTGCTGCTTATTGCTTATTGCTAACTGCTTATTGCTTATTGCTAACTGCTTATTGCTTATTGCTTATTGCTTATTGCTTATTGCTTATTGCTAACTGCTAATTGTTAACCGACTATAACGATGAACGTCGAAGATTGTATTTTCTGTAAGATCGCGGCGGGTGAGATTCCGTCGACGCGCGTTTTCGAAGACGACATATGCGTTGCGTTCAACGATCTTAGTCCGCAAGCTCCGACTCACATTCTTATCGTGCCGCGCGAACATGTTGACTCACTTGATAAGGCTGCGCAAAATCAAGAAGGGATGCTCGGACATCTTCTTTTCGCGGCTGCTGAAATCGCTCGCGAGAAAGGATTCGCCGAAAAGGGTTATCGCGTCGTGATAAATACAAATTCCGACGGCGGACAGACGGTTTTTCATCTGCACGTTCATCTCCTCGCCGGACGCCCTTTTGTTTTTCCTCCCGGATGACCGGGTTAAAATATTCCATGCAAAGATCGCTTCTGATTATCGGCCTTTTCTTATTGCTCGTCTCCGCAAGCTGCTCCGGCGGTCCCTCGGACGATGCGAACCAGAATGCTAACGGCGCTTCGGAGATCTCGGGAATGAACGATGCAAATCTTGCGCTTGCTGAAGGCAGCAAGTTTCTGGATACGGGCGAGATCGACCAGGCGATCGACGCTCTGACTCGGGCCGTCAAGCTGGATCCAGATTTGGCGGAAGCTTGGTTCAAACTGGGAATCGCATACGGCCTGGCCGAAAAACGCGAACAGACATTGGAGACTACAGAGATCGACAACAATACCGGGGACGCCAAAAAGCCGGCGAAAACAAATTCGGAGAAAGCCTTTGAAAAAGCGGTCGTTGCGTATAAAAAGATAATTGGCGCGAACGATAACGATGACGCGGCATATTTCAATCTGGGCCGCGCTTACAACAAGCTCAATGACGACGAAGACGCTGCGAAAGCGTTAAAGCAGGCAGTAAAACTCAGGCCTGACGACACCGAATATCAGACCGAGCTCGGAGCTATCCTCATCAAACTGGCGCAATATCGGGAAGCGATCGCCCCTTTGAAACAAGCCCTGGAGCTCGATCCTGAAAACATTCGCGCCCAGGAATTGTTGGAGGATGCGGAAGCCGGCCGCAGCCGTGTCAACTATTCATCTACTCCGAAAGACGACAAGAAAAAATCGGACGACAACTCAAACTCAAACGCCAATACTGTCCCGCCCCCAGCGGGAAATGTCAGTCTCCCGCCGCCAACACCCGATCCCGCGTCGCACCCGCCTAAACCTGTGCCATCGCGATCCCCGAAACCGTGACACTGTAATCCAGCGCACATTGTGGCACCAGAGTTGCCCAGTTACAGGTTGACCAACGCAAGGTGTATCGAATGCCTCCAGCGATCAATGGTCGGTGAAGTTATGAAGTCGAAAGTTTTAGTTGTTGAGGATTACGAAGATACGAGAGAGTTCATGAAGTATCTTCTTCAGGATTATGGATTTGAAGTGGCCGAGGCGGCAAACGGCTATGAAGCTATTGAGGCCGTAAAACGACAGGTTCCGGATCTGATTTTGATGGACATATCTATGCCTGGAATGGATGGGCTGACCGCCGCCCGTAAGATCCGTGCCACCCAGAGAGGCTCCAAAAAGACGCCCATTATTGCCATTACCGCATACGGCGAGGCTGCGGAACTAAAGGCGCTCGAGGCCGGCTGCGACGCCTCTCTAAGCAAGCCGATCGATTTTGAGGACCTCGAGCCTGTACTAGCTCGATACTTATCGAAATAAAGCTACTCACGTCTTTTGCTGATGTACCGCTAGGCGATTGCCGCGACTTCCGTGGATCCATACCGGCCTAAAGCTAGAGGATGCGATCAGGACATCCCCACGCCATTGTGCATCCAAACAACACACGGGATCGCCCCTGTGTATCAACTTGACATTCCCCGACCCACCCCGCACATTAGGGCATACCCTAATGAAAATCGAACTCGAAAACCCCAAAACGGCTCTTTCACTCGAGCGAAAAATCAAAATGCACGAGGCTCGCGAGGGCATAATTACCCGGCTCGCACGCGATCTGCCCACAAATATCGAGCTCGAACGTTTTTTGAATGTGGTCGTTTCCGAGATCGGGCGAATGCTCGAGGCCGATCGATGCGACCTGCTGCAGCTCTTCGATGGTAAAGAACTTCGCATCAGCCATGAGTGGCGCCGGGATGACAAGATCGCATCGAGTCTCGGGACAGTAATCCCGATTGACCGGAAACGCCTCAGCGAACAATTCGACGTAACAAAGCCGATTCGGATCAACGACACTTCGAAATCAAAGGACGCGACACTGAAGTTCTTCGCAAAAGCCCTCGGCACGCGCTCACTGCTCGTTATTCCGATCATGCTCAGCGGCGAAGTGCTCGGGCTTCTTGGTCTGCACGACACACAACACCCGCGCGAGTGGCTGGACGAGGAAGTCAGTTTTCTCGAGTCGATCGCACAGCAACTCGCGATCGGTTACCGGTACACGAGCCTTTACGTGGCGCAGGAGCAGGAGTCTAAGCGGACGAATGCGCTTCTCGAGATCGCCAACACTCTAAACTCGCATGCCGATTTCAACGAAGTTTCCGCGCGGGCGCTCGAGCGGGCTATCAGTCTCGTCGGAGCCGATTACGGCGCGCTCGGTGTACTCGACAAGACCGGCAAGCGAATCTCGTTAGCATCGTTCAAGTCGGCCGAAGGGATCAAGCCGAAACGCGTTTTGAAGATCGTCGAAGACCACGGAAAGTCGATGGCCGTAGATTTGTTCCCAGCGGTCGGTGAACTTATTCGCGACGGCAAGACGATATCCGTCAGCGATTCGCAGCTGCCGTTTGCGCTCCGCGTGATCTTCAACACACAGCTCGGCGGAAAAGCCGCGCTTTGCTCGCCAGTTCAGGTCGGGGGGAACACATTCGGGCTGCTGGGTTTCGTGTGGAGCAAAGAAGTTCCGTTCGAGCAGCATGACATCGCGCTTGTCGAAGGGATCGCCGATCAGATCGGCACCGCGCTTGAGCGCGACCAGCTTTCTGCCGAAGTCATGAGGCTGAAAAGCGAACTTTATCAACGGCAGAGCGAGATCATCGGCCAGGCACCGTCCATTCGACGAGCTATCGAACTTGCGCTAAATGTTGCGGACACGACCACGACCGTCCTGATCCAGGGCGAATCGGGAACCGGAAAGGAACTGCTCGCAAATCTGATCCATTTCCACTCCGGCCGTGAAGATAAACCGTACGTCAAGATAAACTGCGGTGCGATCCCCGAGACTCTGCTTGAATCCGAATTGTTCGGTCATGAGAAGGGTTCGTTCACAGACGCTCGTGCGCAGCGCATCGGCCGGTTCGAAGAGGCGGACGGCGGAACGCTTTTCCTCGATGAGATCGGCGAGATGTCGATGCAGGCGCAGGTGCGGCTTTTGCGTGTACTGCAGGACGGCGAGTTCACGCGCATCGGCGGGAATGATGTCGTAAAGTCGGACGTGCGTGTCGTCGTAGCCAGCAATGTAAATCTCGACGAGGCGGTCGAACAGGGGACGTTCAGAAAAGATCTGTTTTACCGGTTATCGGTGTTTCCGATCACGCTGCCGCCGCTCCGCGACCGGGTCGAAGACATACAGACGCTGGTCTTTCATTTTCTCGAACGGTACAAGGAAAAGACCGGACGTTTTATTTCGGGCATTTCAAAGGATGCGCTTCGGGCGCTTATCAATTACGAGTGGACGGGAAATGTCCGCGAGCTCGAGAATTCGATCGAACGCGCCGTGATCATCGCCTCCGGACGGCAGATAGAACTGGATGACCTACCCGAAGCGATCAGCAAACGAGCCTTCGCCGCTGTCGCCCAGGCCCGGCAAGAGCGAGCACGCGCCGCAGGCGAAGGATTGTCGATCGGTATCGAGATCGAGCTGCCGGCATCCATGGATGAGATCGAGAAAAAGGTGATAACGGCTACCCTGGATTACACCGAGGGTGACAAATCGCACGCCGCCCGTCTTTTGAACATCGGGCGAAAAACACTGTATCGAAAGCTCGAGCAGTATGACGGCGAGAGATAGCCGTTTGCGGCGCATGAGGCAAATCCTGTACTTTTTAAGTTATAAATTATGAGTTTTTCATCGATCGAAGTTCAGCCCCTAGCCGTAGACGTGTCGTGCAATAGCGACAAATTGCAGGTTGCCCTCGCGGACGGCCGTGAGATCTCGGTTCCGCTCGAATGGTATCCCCGCCTTCTCGAAGCTACCCCGAAGGAGCGCAACGATTGGCAGCTTCTTGGCGGCGGTCTCGGCATCCATTGGGAATCGCTTGACGAAGACGTGACGGTCGAGAGTCTTCTGCGTTTGCGATAGAAACTTTGACGTCTCCTGAACCGAAAGAAAATCAATGGCGTAGAGCCTTACCCTTCAGGGTTCTAACACGACGAGCTTCTTCATCAATTGCCTCCAGCTTTAGCTGGAGGTTGCATTCAAATAATATTCGGCTTTAGCCGAAGGAAAAAGTAAAGCTTAAGAAGCGTCCGCCGAACTTTTCTTGGCTGGCAACGATCGACTTTCGGCTAAAGCCGGAGCGTTTATATCGACCGGCTACCTCCGTCTAAAGACGGAGGCAATTCATCAGAAGTTCCTCAACCAACCGTTGTACGTGGATCTACGAGGATGGACATCATAGTCGGCACAGCCGGACACATCGATCACGGAAAGACGGCGCTCGTTAAGGCCTTGACCGGAATCAACGCAGATCGGCTTCCCGAAGAAAAACAGCGCGGCATCACCATCGATATCGGATTTGCCGAGATGCGGATCGATGATCTGCGCATCGGATTTGTCGATGTTCCCGGCCACGAGCGGTTCGTCAAAAATATGCTCGCCGGCGCAAGCGGTATCGATCTCGTGATTCTGGTGATCGCGGCGGACGAGGGCGTAATGCCGCAGACGCGTGAACATTTCGACATTTGCCGGCTTCTCCACATCAGGAACGGTGTGATCGCGCTGACCAAGACTGACCTTGTCGATGACGAAACGCTAGAGCTTGCGAAGCTCGATGCCGCCGAACTTGTCGAAGGATCATTCCTCGAAGATGCCCCGGTGTGTCCCATCAGCTCGCGAACCGGCGCCGGAATTGCCGAGCTAAACGCTGCACTAGTAAAAGTCGCGGGCAGAGCTTCGCGTGAAAGTAACCGTCATGAGCCCCGCCTCGCGGTAGATCGGAGTTTTTCTGTAAAAGGTTTCGGGGCGGTTGTGACCGGCACACTTGCGTCGGGCGAGATCGCCGACGGAAACGAGCTTGAGTTGATGCCGAGCCGACGCGAGGTTCGAGTCCGCGGACTTCAAACGCATGGAAAAGCGGTCAAGTTATCGCGAGCCGGACAGCGGACGGCGGTAAATTTGGGCGGGATCGCTCATGATGAGATCGAGCGGGGAATGGTCCTCGCAACGCCGGGCACTCTCGCCGTAACACAGATTCTGGATGCCGATGTCGAAGTTCTTGACGACGCGCCGCGTCCACTGAGAACCCGTCAGCGGGTGCGGGTTCATCTCGGTACGGCCGAAGTCCTCGCACGTGTTTCGGTGCTAAACACGCAGCAGACGATCGAGCCCGGCTCGCGTGGTTATGCTCAGTTTCGTCTTGAATCGCCGGTCGCTGCCGCACATGCCGACCGCTTTATTATTCGAAGCTATTCTCCGCAGCGGACGATCGCCGGCGGCCTGGTCCTCGATCCTCTGGCGCACAGACACAAACGGATCGACTTCGAGAACGTAAATTCGACGCTTGGCGCAATTGCCGAAGCTTTCGAGGGCCGCGGAAATCTCGCCGAGATATTCGTGCAAATGTCCGGCGAAAGGGGTTTGAAGATCGAGGATCTGCGTTCTCGTACAGCCCTTCGAGCTGAAGTAATAAACGATCAGGTTAATAATGCCACCGCCGGTGGAAACGTCGTAAACGCCGACGGCGTTCTAATGGACCGGAAAATTTTCGATCGGCTTCAGACAGCGGCGTTCGCGGCCGTGGAAAAGCATCACGCCGCGGACAAGCTTTCTCGCGGGCTGCCCAAGGAAGTCTTGCGCGAACAGGTTTTCAAACGAGCCGAACCCGAGGTTTTTCGAGCCGTAACAGCGTCTTTAGAGCGGGCAGGCAAGATCCGGATAGAACAAGACGTTATAAAAGTGGCGTCGCACGAAACCCGGCTTTCGCCTGTCGAGCAGGAAGTTCGCGATCGATTGAAAAGCATATATAAGAACGCGGGTCTCGAGGCGCCAAAGCTCGACGATGCGTTATCGCGGGCGATCAGCGGCGGAGGCATCGACCAAACGGCCGCACGAAAGATCTTTCAGCTATTGGTAAATGGCGCCGAACTTGTTGCCGTAACAAACGAATACTATTTTTCAGCCGAGTCCCTGGAATTGCTCAAGGCAAGACTGAGTGATTTTGTAAGATCGTCGGGCGATCCGACGATCGATGTTCCAAAGTTTAAGGAGATCGCCGGCGTCTCGCGCAAATACGCGATACCCCTGCTCGAATATTTCGACCGGACGCGTGTCACGCGCCGCGTCGGCGACAAACGGGAAATTCTTTGATGCTCAAATTCCTGACGGCCGAGTGGCGCGATCTGATATTGGTAAATTACGAGGTCGATCCGGCGTTGCTGGAGGATCGCGTACCGCACGGAACCGAGCTTGATATTCACGACGGCCGCTGCTTTGTCAGCCTCGTCGGATTCATGTTCCTGAACACTCGTGTCCTTGGTGTTCCAATTCCATATCACGTAAATTTCGAAGAGGTAAATCTGCGTTTCTACGTAAAGCGCGAGACAGGCGATGAGATCCGTCGCGGCGTCTGTTTCATAAAAGAGCTTGTTCCAAAACCGGCAATTGCTTTCGTCGCTAAAAAGTTATTCGGCGAACCGTACGAAACGGCGAGAATGTGGCACGCCAACGATCCCGGAAAGGTGTCGTACCGATGTATTAATTTTAAGGGTATCAATTCGATGAAGGTGACTCGGGGCGATAAGTTGAAAACACCAGGGCCGGGTTCACATGAAGAATTTATCACCGAACACTTTTGGGGCTACACAGATCGCGGCAAGGATCGGACCGATGAGTACAAAGTTGAGCATCCGAAGTGGGAGCTCTATGCGACGCGACATTCGAAGATAAAGGTTAACTTTGCCGGCTGGTACGGAAAGGAATTTGCGTTTCTCAAAGATGAAAAGCCATACTCGGTCCTGCTCGCAAAAGGTTCGGAAATTGCGGTCTACATGGGCCGGCGATTGCCGAACTAAGTTCCCACAGAGCTTGCCGAGCACGCAGAGAATCCTTCATCGTTAGTCCCGATTCTTGCTTTGCGTACTCCGCGTACTCTGCGTAAGAATCTCTTTATGATCATCGGCATCGTAGCGATCGCAAAAAACTTCGCTATCGGGAAGAACGGCAAGCTGCCGTGGCACTATTCTTCCGACCTCAAGTTTTTCAAACGGACGACAACGGGCAACGCGGTTGTTATGGGGTGGAACACGTGGAAGTCGATCGGCAAACCACTGCCGAATCGGTTGAACATCGTGCTGAGCCGACAAGGTGAGATCGCCGGCCACGATGACGTGAGGCTGGCTCGAAGTAAGGACGAATTGCTCGAGCTCGCAAAGACGCTCGCCGGCGACGTGTTCATCATCGGCGGGTCCCGGACATTCGATACCTTCGCGGGCGAGATCGAAAAATGGCACGTTACCGAGATCCCGCTCGATGTGGAAGACGCAGACACCTTCATGCCACTTGACTTTCTCGCGGGTTTTGAGGCTCGGGACGAGATCGATCTCGGCGAGGGTTTACGAGTAAAAGTCTTTAATCGCTCAAAGACCGATCTCTAGAATCTCGTATCTAACATCTATCATCTATTCAAAAAGAAACCTCCGAATAGATTCGAGATTTTAGATTCTGGATTCTAGATTGGTACTGGGACTTGGTGTAGAATCCATGCAAAAGTCATAAGGAGAAACCGATATGATGGGCGGAAGATCTTGGGACGATTGGATCGAAGAATACGCTGACGGCCATCAGCATCCGGTGAACCGCCTGACGCACAGCATCGGCATCCCGATGATCGCGGTCGCTCTGCTGCTTGTGATCCCGTCGTTGTTTGTCGGCGGTCTTTGGATGCTCGCACTCGGGCTGTTCGTCATCGGGTGGATCCTCCAGTTCGTCGGCCATTATTTCGAAGGCAAGCCACCCGAGTTTTTTAAAGACTACCGTTTTTTATTTGTCGGGCTTCGCTGGTGGTTCAAAAAGATCGTCGGAGTGAAGTGAGTTACGTCAGACGGACCGCGTGGATTTCAGTTTCGGTCGATCGTCACTACGCGACGATTAACAATTTCGATATGTCCCGTGGCCTGAAGGCCACGGCTAAACTCGGGTCGCCGCTACGCGGCACTCAGCGATCACGACCTGGACGCCGCACGGCTTTCTAACGCACGTCAAGTGCGGAGCTCCTTTCCTGCAGAAACCTTGACACAGAAACTCATCCTTGGTCTGGACATCGGCACGTCTAGTGTCCGCGCCGCTCTGTACGATCTCAACAGCGAGATGCTGCCCGCGAGCCTCGTCAAAAATGAGCGAGCTCTTGAGACGACCGAAGACGGCGGATCAGAGATCGATGCAGAGATAGCGCTTCGGCAGGTGGTAAAGGTCATCGACGAGGCCCTCCGCCGGCCCCTTGCCCGGGGTGCCGAGATCGGGTACGTCGCGCCGTGCGCGTTCTGGCACAGCCTCGTCGGCGTTGATACAAAGGGGAACCCGACCACGAAAGTCTACGGATGGGGTGACACGCGTAGCGGAAAATACGTTAAGGTCATTCGCAAACGATTCAACGAGAAAGAAGTTCACAACCGCACGGGTGCCCGGTTCCATTCGAGCTTCTGGCCTGCAAAGCTCCTTTGGCTGCGAAAGGAACTTCCGGATGCGTTTGAACGGACGTCGCTTTGGCTTTCGTTTAGCGACTTTGTCGCTCTCCGACTGTTCGGGGTGGCGACGACAAGCATTTCGATGGCTTCGGGAACTGGAATTTTTGACCTTCGTTCGTGCGGCTGGGACGCAAAGCTGGTGCGATTTCTGGGCGTCAAGCCGAGCGGTCTTCCGCTGATATCTGACGGACCATACACGTTCCGCCTCGTCGAAAGATTTCGAAACCGCTGGCGCCGGCTCAAGAACGCGAAGTGGTTCCCGGCGATCGCCGACGGTGCCGCGAACAATATCGGTGCCGGGTGTGTTGAGAAATCCACGGCGGCGCTGATGATCGGTACTTCCGGTGCAATGCGTGTCGTATTCGAGGGCGATCCCCCCGATGACATCCCGGCAGGCTTATGGTGCTACCGGATTGACAGGAGCCGTGCCATTGTCGGTGGCGCCCTTTCGGATGGCGGCGGACTGTATGCCTTGCTGAAGGATCGTCTGCAGGTTGATTTGCCCGACGATGTTATCGCCAACAAGATCGCGGAACGTGGAGCGGACGCGCACGGGCTGACCGTGATGCCGTTTTTCGCGGGTGAACGCAGCACCGGGTATCACGAGGACGCGGCGGGGTCAATCGTGGGACTTCACCCGTCGCACGATGCGATAGACATAATGCAGGCGGCGATGGAATCGGTCGCATTCCGATTCGCCGAAGTCTTCGATCAGATAAATCAGATCGCACCAGTAAAAAAGCTGGTGGTTTCGGGCGGGGCGCTCGAGGCGTCAGCGGTTTGGAGGCAGATAGTCGCGGATGTTCTCGGTCACGACATTGCAGTTTTCAGGGGCGACGAGGCATCAATGCGGGGTGCGGTTTTGCTTGCACTCGAAAGTCTTGGCAAAATAGAAAACATTCAAAGCGTTTCGACTGAGACGGACCGTACGAGGTTTCACCCAAAATGCCACAAGATCTACAAAGCTGCCCGGAAGAGGCATATAAAACACTACGACATCCTAATACGAAAAAATGAGCACAGCGGCACAAATGGCTAAACAGACGGACATCGACACACTCAGCATCAACACGATCCGCACGCTTTCGCTCGACGCGGTGCAGAAGGCAAACTCCGGACATCCGGGCCTGCCGCTCGGAATGGCCCCGGCCGCGTATGTGCTTTGGACGAAATTTCTGAGGCACAATCCGAAAAATCCGAAGTGGTTCAACCGCGACCGGTTTTTGCTATCGGCCGGACACGGGTCGATGCTGATCTATAGCCTGCTTCACCTCACCGGTTACGATCTCTCGCTCGATGAGCTAAAGAATTTTCGACAACTCCATTCCAAAACTCCCGGGCACCCGGAAAACATCCTGACGCCCGGTGTCGAGATCACGACAGGTCCACTCGGTCAGGGATTCGCGAACGGTGTCGGGATGGGCATGGCGAGCGCGCACCTCGCGGCGATCTTCAATCGACCGGGGAATGAGATTCTCGGTCATTTCATCTACTGCATCTGCTCGGACGGCGATCTGATGGAAGGCGTAAGTTACGAATCGGCGTCGCTCGCCGGGCATCTGAAACTCGACAATCTCATATATCTGTACGACGACAACCAGATCACGATCGACGGTCCGACATCGCTGGCATTTTCCGAAGACGTGACGAAGCGGTTCGAGTCGTGCGGTTGGGAAGTTCTGGTGGTTGAAGACGGGAACGATATCAGTGCGATCGAGAACGCGATCAGGATGGCGCAAACCGTGAAGGGCAAGCCGAAGCTAATTCGGATCAAGACGATCATCGGTTTTGGGATGCCAAAGCAGGGAACGTCGAAAGCGCATTCGGACGCACCCGGCGAAGAAGCCGTGAAAGAAACAAAGCGAAACCTCGACTGGCCGGAAAATAAGACTTTCTATATTCCGAAAGAGGTATTGTTGCGCTTTCGCACTGCGGTGAAACGCGGCGCGCAGATCGAGAAAGATTGGGAAACCGCGGTAAAGGACTACGCTAAGAAATTTCCGGGGCTCGGAAAGACTCTGAAGGAAACTCGTTCCAACCGCCTACCGGAAGATTGGGAAAAGGCGCTTCCGAAATTCGACGGCGTCGAAGCGAAAGCGACCCGTGCGTACAGCGGCGATGTCATCAATGCGATCGCGGATGTAATCCCGCAGATGATCGGTGGTTCGGGCGATCTGACGCCGTCGAACAATACGTACATCAAGTCGTCTTCGAACTTCGAAGCGGGCCGTTACGCAAATCGAAATATTCACTTCGGTATTCGCGAGCACGCGATGGGCTCGACGATGAACGGCATGGCCCTCTACGGCAGCGTGATCCCGTTCGGCGGAACGTTCCAGACGTTTTCCGATTACATGCGTCCTGCGATCCGGCTTGCGGCTCTTTCGCATGTCCGCGTGCTGTTCGTCTTTACGCACGATTCGATCGGCCTTGGCGAGGACGGCCCGACGCATCAGTCGGTCGAGCATCTCGCGGCTTTGCGTGCGATCCCGAATCTCGCTCTCATCCGTCCCTGCGACGCGCACGAAGTTCGCGAAGCGTGGCGTGCGGCGTTATTGCGTGAGGACGGCCCGACCGCGTTCGCGCTTTCGCGACAGAAGGTCGCGTTGATCGATCGGAAGACATTTGCCGACGCGCGTGGTCTGCACAAAGGTGCGTATGTCCTTGCCGAGGCGGAGAATAAATCCGGTCGCGCGGCAAATCCGAAACTGATCCTGATCGCAACCGGATCCGAGGTCGGGCTTGCGATGCAGGCCCGCGAAAAGTTGAATCGCTCGGGCGTTCCGACACGCGTCGTCTCGATGCCGTGCTGGGAATTTTTCGATGAGCAGTCGTCGAAATATAAAGAATCGGTCCTACCGGCTCGCGTAAAGGCACGTCTTTCGATCGAAGCCGGTGTCTCGCTCGGATGGGCGAAGTATGTCGGTGATGCCGGCGATACACTCGCGGTAGATAAGTTCGGCGCGTCGGCTCCGGCGGAAGACGTGTTCAAGGATTACGGGTTCACGGTCGAGAACGTGATCAGGAGAGCGAAGAAGTTGGTATAAATTCGGGAGTTTTTCTCTGCGTCCTCTGCGAGCTCTGCGTGAACCAAATCATTCTCACGCAGGGCTCGCAGAGGACGCAGAGATTTAAAAGTCGATGGAGTTACGATGCAAGACGTAATGGATCTGAAGGCCATCAAAACACCCTCCCTCATCCTCGACATCTCTCGCGTTCGAAGAAACGCCGAGCGGATGAGCGAGATGGCGCATCGCAATAACGTCCGCCTGCGTCCGCATATCAAAACTCACAAGTGCATCGAGGTCGCGCGGATTCAGACCGAAGGACATGACGGAGCGATAACTGTTTCGACACTCGCGGAAGCACGTGCATTTGCGAAGCACGGATTCGACGACATCACCTACGCGGTTCCGATCGAACGTGGAAAGTTTGACGACGCGATCGCGCTATTGCAGTCGGGTGTGAAGCTGAATCTCTTGACGGATGACGGTCAATCGGTAAAGGCACTTGATGCGGCTGCGTCGGATAGGGGAGCGAAATTCGATGTATTTGTGAAGATCGATTGCGGGACGCACAGGGTCGGTATCGAACCCGAGAACGACGACGCGATCACCATCCCAAGATCGATATCCGATTCTGCAAACTTAAAGTTCGCAGGACTACTTACCCACGCCGGTCATTCATACGACGCAAAAAGTAAAGACCAGATTCTCGACATAGCACGGCACGAACGCGATGTGATGGTTTCGTTAGCGGGTAAACTGCGGGCCGACGGCATAGAGGTGCCGACCGTCAGCATCGGCTCGACTCCGACCATGTCGACGATCGACAAACTCGACGGTATCGACGAGATCCGACCGGGCAATTACATCTTCTTTGACAACTTTCAGGCGACTCTTGGCAGCTGCTCATTCGAGGACACGGCATTGACGGTTCTCGCGGCGGTGATCCATAAAAGCAGCTCGCGGATTGTTATCGACGCCGGGGCGATCGCGCTCTCAAAAGATCGCGGCCCGGTGGGGATCGATCCGGGCTGTGGATACGGACGTGTCCTTGATCTAGACGGGAACAAAACGGGAATGCGCGTGACCGGATTGTCACAGGAGCACGGCGAGATCGAAGCGGGCGAGAACGATGCGTTCGATCGATTCAGAGTCGGCGATCGTGTCCGTATCCTCGCAAATCACTCTTGTCTCACAGCCGCACAGCATTCGCATTACAACGTCGTCGAGAACGGTGAGATTGTCGATCGTTGGGAAATACATCGGGGGTGGTGACAGGCGCATCGGTCGTCGGCTCCGTAGCGGAGCGTTACGCACGAATCAAAGCTAAGCAGCGAAGCGTCTTGCATGCAGGTGGAGATATAGAAAGATGACTACTACAAAAACAATTCTCCTCGGTCAATTGGCCGCGGCCTACGATAAGAACGGTTGGTTCTCGTGCTTGAAATATTGCCTCAAGGGTCTGACTCCGGAACAGGCCGCGTGGAAACCTGAGGGCGCGGACAATTCGATCTACGAGATCATCAATCATTTGAATTACTACAACAACGCCTATCTCGAACGCTTTCGCGGGCACGATCACGAGAGCAGCCTTGCGGACAACGACGAGACATTCGACCATAGCGAAGCCGAGAGTTGGGAAGCCGAGGTCGCACGCTTCGAGACGATCATGGATGGCTGGCGTGCGGAAATGGAAAAGGCAGGCGAGGCGAAGTTCGACGAGCTTGCACCGCCCGGCAACGAGTCGAAGTGGAAGGCTGTCATCTCGAACATTATCGCCCACGCGGCGCATCACGGCGGCCAGATCGTGATCCTGCGAAAGCTGCAGGGAAGTTGGGATTCAAGTGGGGATGTTTCCTGATTCACGAAACGAACCCTTCCTCAATAGAGCTTCCTGATCTCATTCCTCAATCGGCTCACGACATCCTTTTCGGGCGGCGCTCCATCCGGATAGATCACGTTCGTATTGAAAACGATGATCGACGCCTGACGAGTCGAGGGTTCGAAATCAAGATAGCTGATGAATCCGTTCTGATCGCCGCCATGACCGATGAAGGTCCGTCCGTCGCGGCGGTTGAGAAAGAAGATCAAACCGATGTCGGTCGAGAATCCGCTGTCCCCGTTTGCATCGACGGTCGTCGGTAATTGCGGCTTCCACATCTCTTCGAGCGATGAACGCTTCAGGACTGTTTCGTGAACACCCCGGTCGGCTCCTGCCGAACTCCCCTCCTTGTCTAAGGAGGGGTGGCCGCGCTTCGCGGCCGGGGTGGTGCTGGCGGTAAAGCCTGTCAGAAAATTTAAATACTTCACCATGTC
>JBDTWZ010000076.1:0-14561 GCA_040006435.1 Acidobacteriota bacterium | reverse complement strand
AACTGGTGGGCACGAAGGGACTCGAACCCCTAACTTCCTCCTTGTAAGGGAGGCTGTCTACCAATTGACGTACGTGCCCAAAACTTTGTTAATTCTACACCGCTATCGCACGCCGCGCCCACTTTGATTATCAAAAAAACACGCCTCTTTCGGCAAAAGAAGCGAATTGCAATGCTACGAAAAGAGGTCCGGTCTGTCAAGGCAAGCGAGTTTCTGGTAGTGCATCAGTCAAACTGATGCACTACCGAGTTTCTCGTTCCTAGTTTCTTGTTTCTTGTTCTGATCTCCTGTCTCCTGTCTGCTGTCTCCTCATTCTGCCTTCTGCTCCCATCCCGTCCTGGGACTTAGGGCTAAAACTAGCAACTAGAAAGCAGGATCTAGAAACCAGGAACTAGAAGGCCTCTCCGGTGTCTAACGAAACAATCTTTGCAAGTAACGCCGCGAACGACGTTCTTCGGCTGCAGATACTTAACTTCGAAGGAGAATGGCCATGGACAAACGATATCTTTTCGCTTTTGGAATGGGCGCGGCATCGCTTGCGCTTGGAATCTTAGTTGTGCGCATGATCGGGCTCGGCCCCGCCGTACCGCCGCTGCCGCCCGAGCCTGTTGATCCCTTACAACATTCGCAAAACCTATCCGGCCCTTATTCGCACAAAAATTTGACGGTTTATCTGGTTCACGGGGACAAACAGTTGAGCGGAAAAACTCCGCTTACGCTCGAAGAAGCGATGGAGCGAAAGCTGGTGATCGTCCACGAAACCAGTTCGGTAAACGAACTTGAGATCGAGAACATTTCAAAAACTGACGAGGTTTACGTTCAGGCCGGCGACATTGTGAAAGGAGGCAAGCAAGACCGGGTTCTTGCCGTTGATCTGATCGTTCCAGCACATTCCGGGCAAATTCCGCTCGGTGCATTTTGCGTCGAACACGGCAGATGGACGGCACGCGGCGACGAAGCGATCGCGGAGTTCAGATCATCCACAGAGACAGTTCCATCCAAACAATTAAAGCTTGCCGCGAAGCACTCCAGATCTCAGGCCGAGGTTTGGGATAGCGTCGCAGAGGCCCAGAGCGGCCTTAGCGCTGCCTCGAATACGAATGTCGCTTCCAGCGTCTCACGCTCGAGCCTGCAGTTATCACTGGAGAACAAGGAGGTGCGTGCGAGTGCCAACGAATACATCAACGATCTCAGTGCCCTCATCGACGGCAGAGATGATGTGATCGGATTTGTATTTGCGATCAACGGCGAGATCAATAGTGCCGACACATACGCCTCCGGCGAGCTGTTTACAAAGCTCTGGCCGAAGCTGTTGAAGGCCGCGGCAATCGAGGCCGTGTCCGAATCCTACGGCCGCTCATCCGCAAAATCCATCACCGTTAATGAGATTCGCGATTTCATGACCGACGCGGAAGCCGCACGTGTCACGGACGAACGTACCGTCACCGATCGCATCAGGATGCTCACGCGGGAATCAAAGAGCGTTGTCTTGATCGAAAGCCGGGACCGCGATCGGGGCGACGGTTGGATCCACCGAAACTACATTTCTAAATACTAGGGTTTTGAGAGCGCGGCTGGCTTTTTCCTTCGGCTAGCCCGGTCTTAGGAAGACGATAGCATCGTAAGAAGATCGGCTGTGTGTCCGTCAAAAAAAGCCCCGGAAAACCGGGGCCTTATCATTTATAACTTATCACTTATCACTTATCGTTCACTGATCGGAACGTATTTCTGATCACGCTTTCCGATATACTCGGCACGCGGGCGAATTAATTTATTGTTCGCGTATTGCTCAAGGATGTGGCCGGTCCAGCCGGATATACGACTGACGGCAAAGATCGGCGTGAAAAGGTCTAGCGGGATTCCCATCAGATAATAAGTCGACGCGGAATAGAAATCGACATTCGGGTACATTCCTTTTTTCTCGTGCATGATCTGCTCGATCCGCTGCGACATCTCGAACCACTTGGTCTCACCTTTTTTGTCGGCCATCTGACGCGAGAATTTTCGAAGCCATGTCGCACGCGGGTCCTCAGTCGTGTAAACCGCATGGCCGATGCCCATGATCTTCCGCTTGTTCTCGAGCGCTTCGTCAACCCATTTATCGACCTTATCCACGTCGCCAATCTCAAGCAGCGATTTCATTACCGCGGTGTTCGCACCACCGTGAAGCGGTCCGGCAAGTGCGGCGATACCGGCTGTCACCGCGCCATACATGTCGGCCAGCGTGCCGGCGACGACCCGCGTCGTAAATGTCGAAGCGTTCAGCTCGTGGTCGGCGTGGAGGATGAGAGCGATGTCAAACATCCGTGCCTCTTCGGCATCGGCCTTCGCGCCACGAAGCATGTAAAGAAAATTGTTGGCGATGCTTAGGGTCGTGTCCGGAGCAATGACGTCCTTGCCGTTTCGAATTCGGTCCCACGCGGCCGCGAGGGTTCCGATCTGAGCGGTGATCTTCACCGCGGCCCCCACGGCTCTGTCGCGGTCGGTTCCGTGCCCGTCCTTGTCATAAAAGTCGAGTGCCGAAACCGCCGTCCGAAGTACGTCCATCGGATCGGCATCCTTCGGAAACCGCTTCATCATCTCTATGACTTCCGCAGGGGCGGCGTAATTTTCGCGAATCTCCGAACTCAATTCCTCAAGTTCGGCCTTACTCGGCAGACGTTCGTTCCAAAGTAAAAAAACGACCTCTTCGAAGGTCGAATTTTCCGCCAGGTCGTGGATATCGTATCCCTGATATATTAATATTCCTTTCTCACCGTCGACGTCGCCGATCGAGCTCTGCGCGGCTACTACGCCCCGAAGTCCCGCCGCCGCCGTACTCTCTGTTGCTGTACTCATTATTACCTCGTTACCGTCCGTACTTGCATTTTAACCAAGACGAAAACGAGAAACAAGCGATGTTGTTGGAAAGGTTGGTGTTTCTTGCTTGGCAAGGCCAAACTCAGATCAGCCGGTTGATAACCGCCTCGTAACAGAGATCGGAGCTATTCCTGCTTTCGCGGACAGGCGCCATCAATACGTGGAAATAGCCGAGCTTGGCGTGGCTGACATAGTAAATGTCCTGATTCACGTCCTGCCATTCTTTTCCTTTGAAAAGGAGTGAGAAGCTTTCGCTGCTGCCTACTTTTTGCTTTGTGGGTTCTCGAACGCCGACCAGCGAGACGATCCGGTGGCCGTACGTCGACGAGAGCAAATTAAACTCGGTTCCTATCTGAGAGTCGAAATCAGCTTTGCTAAAATTGGCGATCGCATTAAACGAATCCCATCGGCCGAAACGGTTGTAATCATCAAGCGCAGCATCCTTTTTGCCAACCTGCCCGGTCGCGATACCTGGGAATAATAGAGCACCCGCACCCAGGGCTGCGACTGACGAGCCGGCTTTCAAGAATTTTCGTCGTGTGATCTTCATTTTTAACGTGCCTCGATTTGTCGTTACACTATATTGCCGGGTGAGCAGAATATCGTCGCAAGTTTAGCTTTGATTCCCGATCGTTGCAACATCTTTTTGTTATGAATATCGTTCTTCGCGCCGCTGACTCATCCGACGCAGATTTTTTGCTCGAGCTTTATCGCGAGACCAGGAGTGGTGAAATGGCGAACTGGGGCTGGACGAAGGAGCAGGAAGATTCGTTCCTTCGGCTGCAGTACAAAGCCCGAGAGCAGAGTTACGCAGCACAATTTCCCGGTGCGAGCGATTCGATCATTTTGACCGACGATGAAATGATCGGCAGGATGCTTGTGGCAGAATTGGAGGACGAATTTCGGCTGGTCGATATTGCTATCGTGTCCCGATCGCAACGCAGAGGAGTAGGTACGATGATGATCCGCCGGCTACTCGCATCGGCCGCAGACTCCGGCAAGCCCGTCCGCCTTCATGTCGGGGTTCTCAATCCTGCGAAAGAGCTCTACGCCCGGCTTGGTTTTCAGAAAATACGAGAAAACGGCGGAAGCTTTCTAATGGAACTCGTCGCCGGTTCACGAACTTCCGGATTAAAAGATTAATATTAATTCCGCAACTCATGGAAAACCTTTCTGAAAATATCTTTCGCGAAAATCTGAATACGCGATTCACCGTAAGCTTCGGCGACGGGGAAACCGTCGAACTTGAATTGATCGAATCCACGGATCACGGATCTACGCCGAAACAGGAGCAGTTCTCGATCGTGTTCCGCGGCCCGCTCCACCCTTTCCTTGAGCAAATGGCCTATGAGATGAAACATGAAACTCTCGGCGATGTTTTCATCTTCATAGTCCCGGTGAGACAAGACCCGGAATTTATGTACTACGAAGCCGTCTTCAATCGATTCATCGAACCGAACGAATGAAAGGGCCTGGGTTTGCGCTCGATAACCCGACTTTGAATGCACATCGCCCCGCCCCCCGCGATACGGGTATTTGCTTGGAACAATTGAATTTGCTTGACGGTAGGCACCTGAAAGATTTAATATCTCAAACGTCGTCAAGATGGGCAGAATGTTGGTTGAAAGACGTGCACGTTTCGTCCTTCTTTGCCGCACTTCTTGATTTTTCACCTCGCAATTTTAAATAGCAAGCAGGTTTTATCATTTCGATAGGAGAACGTCGGAGGATCCCCAACATGGCCGAACCATTTCTCGCCGAGATCAGGATTTTCAGTTTCGGATTTGCCCCCCGTTCATGGGCATTGTGTAACGGACAGTTGCTGCCGATCAATCAGAACCAGGCGCTCTTTTCGCTGCTCGGCACGACATACGGTGGTGATGGGCAGACAAACTTCGCTCTGCCCAATCTTCGGGCCCGCACGCCGATCCATACTGGCAGCGGTCACACACTCGGTGAGCAGGGCGGTGAGCAGGCACACACGATTACGCAATCCGAAATGCCGATGCACACGCACGTTCTAAATGGCACCTCCACCCCCGCGGATACGAATCTAGCAACGGGCGGTTACCTGGCCACGGTTAATAACGCATACGCCCCTCCTCGAAACCTAGTAGCAATGAATCCGGCTGCCTTGACTAATGTTGGCGGAAGCCAAGCCCACCTCAATATGCAGCCGTTTCTGACATTGAATTTCTGTATCGCGCTTCAGGGAATTTTCCCCAGCCCGAATTAAGGAGTAGAAAAATGGCACAACCATATGTCGGCGAGATCAGGATGTTCGGCGGTAACTTCGCTCCGGCGGGATGGGCGTTTTGTTCGGGCCAGCTATTGCCTATCAGCGAGAATGATACGTTGTTTAATCTGATAGGAACGACATACGGAGGCGACGGTCAATCGACCTTTGGCTTGCCCGACCTTCGCGGTCGTTTGCCAATCCACTTTGGCAGCGGCTTCATTTTGGCCGAGACAGGTGGGGCAGAAGCGGTAACCCTGACGGTTAACCAGCTACCGATACACAATCACGTCATGATGGCGACTAATGACATCCCCACTCAACAAAGCCCGGCCGATAACTTAACCGGACAGGCGGCAGCAAAATTCTATCGAGCGGGAATTCCTTCAGTTTTGCTCAACGCCGGTTCGGTTGGAGCCGCGGGCGGCACCCAACCGCACGCCAACTTCCAGCCGTATCTGTGCGTTAGCTTTATTATTTCGTTGTTCGGAATCTTTCCGTCGCCAACTTAGACGGATCTGCTTTGCGCGGTCCATGCGGTCTTTGATTTTGTACCTAATACGATAGGTCTTCAGGAGATTATTTATGGCAGATCCATTTGTAGCTGAGATCAGAATCTTTCCGTTCAACTTTGCTCCTACGGGCTGGGCATTCTGTAACGGTCAGCTTTTGCCTATCTCACAAAACACCGCGCTGTTTTCCTTGCTCGGGACGATATACGGTGGTAACGGCCAAACTAACTTTGCCTTGCCAAATCTTCAGGGTAGAGCCGCCATGTTTTGGGGCCAAGGTCCCGGACTCTCGCTCCACGACATTGGCGAGAACGGCGGATCGGAGACGGTTACGCTTGTTCAAAATCAGATTCCAACGCACACGCATATGCTCGGAGCACAGAACGTGCCTTTGGGCGGCGTGGCGTCACCGGCCGGTAATGTACTCAATCGCCCGGCCAGCGGCAATCTTTACGGCACGATAAACCCGGTGCCGGTCCCAATGTCGCCTGAAGGTGTTGCACCCGCCGGTGGTGATCTGCCGCATAACAACATGATGCCGTACCTGACGCTCAACTTTTGCATAGCATTACAAGGCGTCTTTCCGCCTCGCAGTTGATTGCGGGTTAAGATCTTTTTTTCTGCGTGGAGTCCGCAGAGTTTTTCAGTCGACCTTTAAAGACCGAGGTTAACGTATGTCGAGCCCATCACGCCGCAGGACCATCCGTTTCACGTTGAGCCTGATAATTTCCGCAGCCGTTTCCGTCGGCATTCTTTGGGGAATGTTCACATCGAACGCTTTTGAGAGCGCCGGGCAGGCAGTTGCTCCAGTTATCTCAGCGACAAAAGCGGACGCACTCTTTACGGACGTTGACGGCGACGGTCGGGCCGATCCTGGGGACACGCTTAGTTACACCGTTGTCATAGGCAATACCGGGCCCGACTCGGCAACAAGCACCGTCTTTACCGATACACTGCCAAATTCTCTGACTCTTGTTCCTGGCTCGGTCAATGCCTCTCCGATAGGGTTTGATGACTCCTACACGGCCACCGGAAATGTCCGAATAACCGTTGCGGTCGGGAGCGGCGTGCTATCGAACGATATCGATCCGGACACGGGGAACAACGCTGGCCTGACCGCGAGTGCGGGTGTAGCCAGCACGAACGGCGGCAACGTCACGATGAATGCCGACGGCAGCTTTGTTTACAATCCGGCGCCGGGTTTCCAGGGAACCGACACCTTCACCTACACGGTGACGGACCCGGGCGGAGCGACTGGTACCGGGACGGTAACGTTCAATGTCAGCGGGATCATCTGGTTCGTCAACGCGGCTGCAGCCGGCGGTGGCGACGGCCGCATTACCTCCCCTTTCAATTGTCTGGTCGGAGCGGGATGTTTCGATCCTGTTGCTGCTGATGGTGCCGGTGACAACATCTTTCTGTACAGCGGCAGCTATACGGGCGGGCTAACTCTGCTCGCGAATCAAAGATTGATCGGGCAAGGAGCAACCGCATCGCTATCGACGATCACGGGCCTGACGCCCCCGGCCGGGAGCGACGCTCTACCGGCGACGGGCGGATCACGTCCGGCTGTCACCACGTCCGCCGTTTCTACAAATGGCGTAAATGTCGGTTCGGGCAATACGCTGCGCGGGTTCAATATCGGTAATACGACGGCCGTCGATATCGCCGGAACAGGGGTAGGAACACTTACGATCGCGGACATGGATCTGGGCGGCACCGGTCGGCTGTTGAATCTTACGACCGGAACGCTTGCGGCGACATTTGGCAGCCTCGGCGCGACGAGCGCCCCGGGCGGACCGGGCGTCAGCTTGACGTCGATCGGGGGCACGCTGACGGTTACAGGCACGACCTCGATCTCGGGCGCCGGCACACAGGGTATTTCTATTTCGGGCTCCAGCGTCGCGGCCAACTTTGGGACATCGACCACGATCGGCTCGACAACACAGGGCATTCTCGTCGGCACGAGCACCGGCAACGTCAGCTTTGGCAACACAAGCATCACCGCGGGCACTGACGGCGTATCTCTTCAGAACAACTCCGCCGGAACGCGCAGCTTCGGCACGCTTTCGACGACCAACGGTTCCGGTGTCGGCTTCCTGCACGCAGTCGGTGGGGGTACCGCGACTATAAGCGGCGCCGCAACCTTCACCAACCCCGGTACGAATTGCATTAACATTCAGGACTCGACGACAGCGATCAGCTTCCAGAACGTAACCACCACTCAGTGCGGAGCCGTGGGCGTTTTTCTTGACGATAATACCGGAGCTATTACCTTTGCCAAACTGGATATTTCACCTCTTGCCAATATCCGCGCCTTTCATGCTACCGATCAGTCCGTCGGCACGATCACCGCTACGAGCGGCACGATTCCAAGCACGGGCACGGCGACGGCGGTTGAAATTGTCGGCACGAGCGCCGCAAGTACAACGCCGCTCAATATTACGTTCACGAGTGTGTCGGCCAGCGGCGGCGCAAATGGAATCATTTTGCGAAATACGTCGGGAACGGGTTTTTCCATAATAGGCGACAACACGAACACTGCTGTCGGGGGCAATGGTACTGGCGGATCATTTTCCGGCATGTCCGGTGCGGATGGTGCGATCGCCGGAAACGCGGTGTACCTGGACAACGCCCAGAATGTTTCGCTGAGGCGCGTTTCGATTACCGGTATCAATCAGAACCACGGCATTCGCGGGTTCTCCGTCAATAATTTCACTCTTCAGTATTCGACAGTCGGCTCGCCGACACCGACCGTTGCAGGAAGTATTAATGCGAATTTGCAAGGATCCAACGGCGCCGGTATCGGCGAGGGTGCGATCTATTTTGGAAGTCAGACCAACGGCATACTTGGCGTCACAGGAACCGCTACGTTTACAAATAACAACATCAGCGCCGGCCGTGTGGACAATCTGCAGCTCAGCAATGGCGGCGGTACGTTAGACCGCCTGAATATAACCGGATCGACCTTTGGCCTTAACCATCTCAACGGAAATGCAGCCCTGACTGTTGTCGCGAGACGCGCGTCCAGCGGAAATACGGTTTTGAATTCGACGG
This sequence comes from Acidobacteriota bacterium, assembly GCA_040006435.1. Taxonomy (GTDB): domain Bacteria; phylum Acidobacteriota; class Blastocatellia; order Pyrinomonadales; family Pyrinomonadaceae; genus OLB17. Next base: position 5,897 of record JBDTWZ010000076.1, on the reverse strand, counting down.
TCACGGGCAACACGTTTACGGGTTCGCCGGGTAACGCCGCCAATTTTACCGGCCAGGAACCGTCGACGACGCTCGGTATCGCGATGGATACCGTTTTTCAAAACAACAACATAACAAACAACCATTCGGGTAACGTTATCGGCGGCTCCAACCTGACCATTGCCGGCTTTAGCAACAACACTTTCAACGTCTCCAACAACACGATGAGCGGGGCGCACGGCAGCGCGATCACCTTGCAGCTAGGCGCTCCCGGCTTTGGATCTGCGGTGGCAACTTCCCTGACCGGGACCCTCAACAATAATGTGATCGGAGTTGCGGCCACCCCTAATTCCGGCTCTGTAACCGGCAATGGAATTTTCTTCTCCTTCGCCGACAATACGACAAGCCCTAAAGGTCAGGTTACTCTCGCTCTCACAAACAATCAGATCCACCGTTATTCGGGGAATGCCGCTATATACGCCGACAACACTGGCGGAAACTACAATGTGGATCTAACTGTTACAGGCAATACGGCTGACACGCCCGGTGCAGGAGCGTTTGCCGGATACGCCATGGCTGCCGGCGCACCCTCCTCTGCCGATGATATCGACATATGCGCCCAACTCGGCGGAGCCGGGCCCTTGGCTAATAATTTCAGCACGGGCGATCCTGCCAACTTGAACGACATTATTCTCGGTGTGAGCACCGGAGCATCAAGCATGAGGCTCGTCGGTGCACCTGCGGGACCGTTTGCCAACCTTGCCGCAGTGGAAAGCTATGTCTTCTCTCAAAATAATTTCGCGGGAACAGTAGTTTTTGCATATGTGGACGCACCAGCAACGGCGGCAAATTTTACCGGCGGGGCTACACCCTGCGTTCAGCCGTCAACACTTGCAGAGCGTAACGCGGACGGCAATCTGGCGGTTACCGGTCACAACAACAATTTGAGTTTCTGGAATGGGTCCTATAGTCGGGCAGCATCGTTCTCGTACTTCACTGATACGCATGCTTCGGAAAGCGGCGTTGCCCCGTCCGAACTCTCGGCGCTAGCGGCCGGTTTCGTAGCTGACTTCCTTATCGAGCAAGAATCAACCGGAACTGAAGTCGATGCGATTCCGACACTCGCCGAGGTCAATGAAGATCCATCCATGATGATCGCTCTTCTAAAGCGCCTAGCCGAGATGGTTTCGCCGACCGCGTACTCTCAGGAGACGACCGGAGACGAGAAAGAACTCGATTCCAAGGTACCCGAATCGGGCGAGACAATAACGGTCAACGGCAGTGGTACGGGCTTTACGATCCCGTCCAACAAGTCCACCACGATCACATTCCGTGCGGTTATCGGCAATGCTCTGCCGGCCGTGACGACCGTGTCTAATCAGGGCTCGGTCTCCGGTAATTTCACGACGGTTCTGACGGACGATCCGGATGTCGCCGGCCAGCAAGCTACCGTCACCAATATCGACCATACGACCGTCGCGGTTGCTTCTAGCGGAAGTCCGTCGGTCTTCGGCCAGACCGTGACCTTCACAGCCACGATGACAGGCGTGCCCGCGCGAACGAGCGACCCGCCAGGAAACGTCCAGTTCAAAGCGGACGGCATCAACATCGGAGCTGCGGTACCGGTCGTTATCGGAACAGCAAATGACAACGTAAGCACGGCCCAGGCAAGCATCTCAACGCTCGCGGTAGGTACCCGCGTCATCACTGCCGAATACTCAGGCGGCGGTAGCGGTGCAACGGGCTACAACGCAAACATCGGCACCCTTGCAGGCGGCCAGGTCGTCGGCAAGGCTAATACAACGACAGGTCTCACGTCGTCGCAGAATCCCTCGGTATTCGGACAGGCCGTGACATTTACGGCGACGATAAACGTGACGCCACCGGGTACAGGTACTCCTACTGGAACGATCAACTTCCTCGACGGCGGAAACCCGATCGTCGGCTGTCAGAATGTCGCATTACAATCGGCCCAGGCACAATGCCAGCCGGGCAGTCTCGCGGTCGGCAGTCATACGATCACTACGACCTATTCCGGCGACGCAAGCTTTAACACGTCGAGCGGAACGATGACCGGCAATCCGCAGGTCGTGAACAAGGCGAACACGTCGGTGGCGCTGGCGTCGTCGCAGAATCCGGCACCACAGGGTACGACCATCACGTTCACGGCGACGGTCAGCGTGACGGCTCCGGGTGCGGGCGCACCTTCGGGAACGGTTCAGTTCCGCGACGGAGTGACGCCGATCACCGGGTGCACCGCGGTCACTGTTACCGCAAACTCCGCTGCGTGCATGACGAATGCTCTCGCGCCGGGTAATCGCACGATCTCGGCAGTCTATAGCGGAGACGGCAACTTTAATACATCGACGGGTAACCTGACCGGCAATCCGCAAGTAATAACCGGTCCGCCTGTCCTTATTCCTACCGCCGGGCTAACTCGCGTCCAGGGCAATCCGGCGAGCAACTCGGTGATCGCCACCGTATCCGACGATGTGTCGACGCCGGGCGCCATCGCCGTGACGGCGCAAAACGTGCCGACTGGGATGCAAGTCACTAACATCGTCAACACCAACGGTTCGATCTCGGCCGACGTTCGTGCCCTTTGCAACGCGACGACCGGAAGCAACACTATTGTGCTGCGGGCAACTGATGGCAAGGGTTTGACGCAGGATGCGAACCTCGTCATCAACGTCACAGCCAATCCGGCTCCGACGCTTGGCAACTACGCCAACCAGACCATCGTCACGAGCTGCAAGCTGTTCGTCACACCTGATGCAATTCCGGCCGACAACCAGCCCCTGGCAAGCGTCACCGCTACATCGCCGACGTTTACCGGAACGCTCTCTGTCGACCCGGCGACGGGCCAGGTCACAGCACCGAACTCGGGTCCGATAGCTGGTTCGCCGCACACGGTTACGGTCACCGCGACCGACAGCTGTGGCTTGACCTCGATGAAGACCTTTACAGTGACCGTCACGGCCGCACCCACGGCAACCGCCGATTTTGACTTCGACGGCGATCGAAAGGCCGACCTAGCGGTTTATCGCGACGGCGCGACGTCGTCCGACCAGAGCTTCTGGTTCGTCCTCCGCAGCTCCGATCTGACGGTGCAGGCGCCGCAGTTCGGTGTCGGCGGCGATCGCGTGGTCACGGCCGATTACAACGGCGATGGCACGGCGAACTTCTCCGTGTTCCGTCCGAGCACGGGCGTCTGGTACACAAGTCTGAACGCAGGAACAAACTACGACGCCTTTGCGTGGGGTACGACCGGCGACATCCCGGTTCCCGGCCGGTATGACGCCGACGCGAAGGCCGACCACGCCGTGTTCCGTCCGGTGACCGGCCAATGGTGGATCTTCCGAAGTACCGGCGGAACCATAGTTCGCAATTGGGGCGTGTCGACAGATCTTCCGGTCCCGGCCGATTACGACGGCGACGGCATAACCGATATCGCGGTGTACCGACCGTCGACGTTGTCCTTCCATATCTTGCGAAGCACTGCCGGAAGCCTCGTCCAGCCCTTCGGAACGACCGGCGACAAACTAGTGCCGGCCGACTATGATGGCGACGGCAAGGATGATATTGCCGTCTGGAGGCCCTCGACAGGATTCTGGTTCGTCCTGCAGAGCGGCAACGGTCAGATACGACACGAGCGGTGGGGTCTGAACGGTGACGTACCTGTTCCGGCCGATTACGACAACGACGGAAAAGCCGATCTGGCTATCTTCCGTCCAAGCGATGGCAGGTGGTGGATCTTCAGCAGCTGCCCTTGCGTCACGGTCGGGTTACAATGGGGCATCGCCACGGACAAGCCGGTTCCATCAGCGTTTACGCCATAGGTCCGGCACAGCACTCCGAATGAAAAGGCTGCCTGGAAACGGCAGCCTTTTCTGTCTTTTCAAGCGGCGACTTCGCACCGACGGTGCGGATCTAGGTAAGGCTTCTTCACATTCGAAACAAAAAAGGCCGTCCTTTCGGATGGCCCCTTATCAATTGGTTAGGCGAGTCGGCTCAGCCGCCCGTCATCATCAAACCGATCTCTTCGGTCGAGGAAGCGCGCGGATCGACCTCGCCTACGATCTTGCCTTTGCGAAGGACGAGCAGCCGGTCGGCAAGTGCGGTTACCTCTTCAAGTTCCGCCGATACGAGCAAGACTGCTCCGCCGGAGTCGCGGAGTTCGATCAGCTTGCGGTGGATAAATTCGATCGCCCCGATGTCCACGCCGCGCGTCGGCTGCGAAACGAGAAGAAGCTTGGGTTTCAACTCAAATTCGCGGCCGATGATCAGCTTTTGCTGATTTCCGCCGGATAGCGATTTTGCCGAAAGTTCCGGGATCGGCGGACGCACGTCAAAGTTTTCGACGATCTCGTGGATCCGTTTGTCGATCGCCGGACCGCTCATAAATCCTGCAGTGGCGACCGGCGGACGATAGTGAACCCCGAGAATTGAATTTTCAGCAAGATCCGAATTTAGCAGTAGGCCGCGCTTGTGCCGGTCCTCGGGAATATGAGCCACGCCCAGCTCTTTCAGCCGTCGTGCACTCATATTTGTGACGTCCTTACCTTCAAATTCAACGGTTCCAGATGAAACCTTGCACAGGCCGGCAAGTGCCTCGATCAATTCGGTTTGTCCATTTCCCTCGATGCCGGCAATGCCGACGATCTCACCCGAACTCACTACAAAACTGACACCCTCGAGCGTCGAGCCCTGTTTGCCGCCGACTCGTAAATTCGTCACTTCCAAAACTGTCTTGTCGGGCGTCGCGACGGTTTTTTCAACTCGCAGCAAAACATCGCGGCCGACGATCATCCGGGCAAGGTCTTTGGCGCTTGTCTCGGAAGTTTTGACGTTCCCGACATCCTTTCCGTCGCGCATGACCGTGACCTCGTCCGAGATCGCGAGAACTTCTTCGAGTTTGTGCGTGATGATGATAATCGTCTTGCCCTGCTCCTTCATCCGACGAAGAATCGCAAAGAACTCTTCGACCTCCTGCGGCGTAAGCACCGCCGTCGGCTCATCAAGGATCAAAAGCTCGGCGTCCCGATAAAGCGCTTTTAGCAATTCGACACGTTGTTGCTGACCGACCGAAAGGTCCTCGACTAACGCCTTCGGATCGACGCCAAGCCGCAAGTCGTTCGAGAGTGCAAGAATATCTTTGTTTGCTTGATCAAGATCGAGTTTCGCAGCGCTCCCGGTCTCGGCACCAAGGATGATGTTCTCGGCCGCGGTCATTGTGTCGACAAGCATGAAGTGCTGATGGACCATGCCGATGCCAAGTGCGATCGCGTCGTGCGGATTGCGGATCTGGACGTGCTGACCATCGACGAATATCTCACCGCTGTCGGCGTTGTAGAAACCGTACGCGATGCGCATGATCGTCGATTTGCCCGCACCGTTCTCGCCGACGATCGCGTGGATCGTTCCTTTATGGACCGTGATCGAAACGTCGTTGTTCGCGACAACGGTGCCGAAGGTTTTTGTGATGTTTTTTAGTTCGAGCATCTTTTTTTACTCCCCTACTGGATAGGAGGGGTGCCGAGGCTTTGCGAGGCGGGGTGGTGGATAAACAACAAATCTGATTCTCCAGTCCACCACCCCGTCAGCCGAAACGGCTGCCACCCCTCGTATCCAGGATGGGAGTTTTTGCTAATTCGTCATCGCATCCGTAACCTTGATCTCGCCGTCGACGATCTTTCCTTTGGCTTCCTCTACGCGCCGCAGCGTTTCAGCCGAAATGAGCGGCTTATTATTATCATCGAGCGCGTAAGCAACGCCGTCCTTATCCAAACCAAAAACATGAAAGCCGCCTTTGAAATTGCCGCCCAAAACCTCCGCGACGACGTCATAGACCGCGTTGTCGACCCGTTTGACCATCGATGTCAGAACAAATCCGGGCTTCACGCCGTTCTGGTTCGAAT
>JBDTWZ010000075.1:0-14740 GCA_040006435.1 Acidobacteriota bacterium | reverse complement strand
GAACTGGCCTTGAAGATATAGCTGAAGGGCCTCGGGATCGGCCGTATGGGTTTTCGCTACTCTTGCCTCTTCTGCGCCCGACAGCTTGCTTTTCAGCCTGCCCGAAACGTCCCGGGCAATATCGCTCTGCAGCGTGATCAGGTCGGACTGCGGCTTGTCATATTTCGTGCTGAAGATCAGGTTCTCGGTCTCGGTATCGATCACCTCTAGCGTCACCCTCGTACGACCATCTCGCTGCGCAACACGCCCGTTTACTATCGCCTGAACACCAAGCTCTCGACCGATGGCTTTAGGATCTATCTCCTTGCCCTTGTACCGAAAAACGGAAGTCCGTGCCTTTACCTTTATGTTCGGAAGCTCCGACAAACTGCTGATCAGCGTGTCCGTCATTCCGTCGGAGAGATACTCGAACTTCGGATCGCCGGTTTCATTAACAAACGGCATAACCGCAACTGACCTTATCTCATTTGATGGACCCGTTTTTTGCCGCCAGAAATATCCGCCAAGCCCGATGCTTCCGAGCAAGAGCACGCCGAGAGCGGCCATCACCGGCCAGCGTCGATACCATCGAGCGCGTGATCCGGTGTTTTCAGCAGTTGTGTTGATTCCGCCGCCCGTGGTCCGCTGTATTACGGCGGTCCGGTTGTCGGGCTGCGTACGTTCCAACAGGGCCTGCAGGCTGCTGCTATTCAGGGCCTTCAGGTCGTCTGCGACCTCGCTCATTGATTGATAGCGATTCTCAGGCGCCTTTTCGAGCATTCGCGAGGTGATCCGTTCGAGTTCATCCGGAATGCCGGAGACATAACTGTTTATCGGCTCAGGCTCGTAGTCTATGAGGTTCCGAAATGTCTCAGGTATCGAATTCCCCTCGAACGGCAGCTTGCCAGTAAGCATCTCGTAAAGCACTACGCCGAGGCTGAAGATGTCCGTCCGCTGATCGACTTTTTCGCCCTTTGCCTGTTCCGGCGACATGTAATTGACCGTTCCCATTATAACGCCCTTCGCCGTATGGTTCTGGAGCGCGGTCGAGTCTTCCAAACCGAGAACGGATCTGTTCTGCTGCTCCACAAGTTTTGCCAATCCAAAATCCAAAACTTTGACGAATCCGTCAGGACGGATCATTATGTTTTCCGGTTTGATGTCGCGGTGAATCAGGCGAGCTTCGTGGGCGGCGCAAAGAGCGTTAGCGATCTGAATTGAAATGTCGAGGACTTCCGATGGCCCCAGGGTTTTCGTTTTGAGAGTCTCACGAAGGGTGTCGCCTTTAATAAACTCGCTGACGATGTAATGAGCTTGGTCGGATTCGCCGATCTCGTGAATGACGAGAATATTCGGATGGTTCAATGCGGAGGCAGCTTTCGCTTCCCGTACAAAACGATTGAGGTTGGATTCGTCCTTGCTGAATTTTTCGTTGAGGATTTTAACAGCAACCTGGCGGTCGAGCTTCTGATCTTTAGCGAGATATACCTCGCCCATGCCGCCCGAGCCAATTTGTTCGATAATTTCGTAATGCCCGAAGCGCTTGCCTGTTTCGAGCTTATGTTCAGCTTCGATCACGTCTGCGACTCCCGCGACAGCGGGCGTTTCCAAAAAACTTTCCGCGCCGTCGTGCGAAGACAAAAGCGATTCGACTTCAGCGAGCAGAGTCTTATCTTTACCGCAGGCTTCTAAAACAAATTTTCGGCGTTCTTCGGACGGACGGCGCAAAGCCGAATCGAAAATTTCCCTTACCTTTAACCAATTTCCTTCAGTCACTTGTTCAAAAAAAGAGAAAGCTCGGCGTCCCCTTGGAAGGAGAGCAAACAGTGTGTTTAATACATTCCTGAACTATAACGCGAATTTTCGCGTCGAACCGACGCTCGTTGCAAGGAAGGGCTCCTGCATTCCTGTCAGATTCTCATTTCGTCAATTCGCGGTGAAGCCAGGCCTTCGCCATCTGCCAATCGCGTTTCACGGTTGATTCAGAGATACCTAAGACCTCTGCCGTTTCCACCACGTCGAGGCCGCTAAAAAATCGGAGCTCGACGATTTTGGCAAGATGCTTGTCTTTTGCAGCAAGCCGGTTTAAGGCCTCGTTGAGCGCGAGCAAGTCAAAATCGGTTTCGCTGACGCTTATCGTCAAAGCATCTTCAAGCGGCAGGTCGCTTTGCACGCCGCCGCGCCGCAAACGGTGTTTGGTCTTGGCGTAATCGATCAAGATCCGTCGCATCATCGTCGCCGCAACCGCAAAAAAATGCGCTCGACTTTCCCATGAAACATTTTTTTGCTTGGCGACGTTGAGATAGACCTCGTGAACCAGGGCGGTGGTTTGAAGCGTGTGTCCGGGACGTTCCCTTCTTAAATGACGATGCGCCTGACGATGCAGTTCAGCGTAGACGAGTTTGAGTAACTCATCATCCGGATCGTTGAGCCGATTATCACTCCAATCGCGCAACATTTCTGTTATTCCGATTTTCGGATTGGACTCGTTCGCCATGCTAAAAGTCCGTTGAGCTGAGGACTGACGGGTAATCAATCACGAACGTATGCCCTTATAAACGAAAAGTCAATCTTTTCCAATTAGTTTGACCCCCGTTTCGCAGAACCGTCGCACTAATAGATGGAGAACATTTCTCTCAATAAGGATCTGGAGGCAATTATTATTATGAAAAAGACAGCATTACAAATTTCTTCAATAACTGGTTTGGCGGTTTTGATTCTAATGGTAGCAGTTTCGGCGAATGCCCAGAATGAGTATCGCGCGCACATTCCGTTTGATTTCACGATCGGTGGGAAAGCCTACAAAGCGGGTAATTACGTCCTTGATCCGCTCAACCCGGCTGCGGCAAATACGCCTGTTGCGTTTAGAGATGGGAGTGGCGGCAACTCTCACATTATGATGGTGGCGCCCGGCCAGGATTATTCAAAACTCGAGGTGGCCACGCTCGTATTTGATCGGCTCGAAACTCAATATACTCTAGCCGGAATACGGACGCCATTTTTTATTGTGAAATTACCACAATCGAAGCTTTTAGCTAGAACAACACTTGCTCGGAATCAAAACGCGCAGCAAACAACCGTTGCATTAACAAAGAAGAATTAGAAAGTTGATCAGTCGGTTAGTCTACTCGGACGGTATTGGGTTGCCGTCCGATTTTTTTGTCTTTTTGCAATCGTTTCTCAACTATTCTCACCGCCTCTACAGGCGCCAGCACGTTAGCTTGCCTCTCAACACAAACGGGTCGCGAAACCGCGCGGCGACGGCAAAGTCACAATTTTTCGGATTAATTTGACCTCTGTTTCGAAAAACTGTCGCGCCAATAGGTAGAGAGAATGTACTTTCTATCCAAAGCAAGGAGAAAATATGAATAAAACGATTACTTGGAAGACCGCGTCTACTTTCGCAACACGCAAATTGGCGTTTTTCATTGCACTCGCCGCTGTCACCACCGTAGCGGGGGCGGCATTAATGACACCGGGTTCCGGAATTCTTAGCGCGCCCGTCTTCGTTCGAGCCGATTTCGCCGACCCCACCGACCTCAAATTCAAGGTTAAGGGGAGCGGTCAGGAAGTTATTCACGTGCCCGATGCACGGCAAACCGTAATGCAGCAAATAGTTATTGGACCGGGCGGTCATACGGGTTGGCATAGTCACCCGGGACCGGTCGTAGTCTTGATCAAGTCGGGAACGATGTCCTTCTACGACGGCGATGATCCGGGATGCACGGCAAGAAACTACTCTGCCGGACAGGCCTTTGTCGACAGTGGTCAAGGCCATGTTCACATCGCCCGGAACGAAAGCACCACCGATAATCTGGAGATCTGGGCAACGTATTTCGACGTTCCGCCCCCGCCCCCTCTACCGGCGTCACAGAGTAACTTCCGAATTGACAGGCCTGCGCCCGGCAACTGCCCGTTCTAGTCTCAAACGTTCAATTGAATAGGAGCGTTTTATCACAAACGTATTCGAAAGAGTTGCGATATGTCGCAACTCTTTCTTTATTTGACATTGAGCCACGCGAAAATCAGACTTAGCGCCAAGTGTCAGAACTTAAAAAAGACAAGAAGAAAGTAAATTATAAAAGCGCCTGGGCCGAGGCACGGAGGATCATCTGGAACTCTCGATGGCGGCTCGCGGTTGGCAGTGTACTGATGCTCATCTCCCGGCTTGCGAGTATGGTCTTGCCGGCATCGACGAAGTACATCGGCGACGAGGTTTTCACCAATCGAAACTACGGGTTGATCAAATGGATCGCGCTCGCGATCGGCATTTCGACTCTGATCCAAGGCGTGACGTCGTTCGCCCTTTCGCAGATCCTCGGTGTTGCGGCGCAGCTTGCCATCACGAACATGCGGATGCGGGTTCAGAGACATATCGAACGTCTTCCGATCTCGTATTTCGATTCGACGCAGAGCGGCCAACTCATCTCGCGGATCATGAACGACGCCGAGGGTATCCGAAATCTCGTGGGTACTGGGCTCGGGCAGATCCTGGGCAGTTTGGTGACGGCGGTGATCGCCGTCGGCGTGCTTTTCTATCTAAATTGGCAACTCACGCTTGCGACGATCGTCGTGCTGCTGATCTTTGGCGGAGCGCTCGCATATGCGTTCAAGATACTGCGTCCTATTTTTCGCGAACGCGGTGAGATCACGGCACAGGTGACCGGGCGTCTCGGCGAAAGCCTGGGCGGCATTCGCATCGTGAAAGCCTACACGGCGGAAAAACGCGAAGAACTCTCGTTTACACGCGGTGCACACAAGCTCTTTAGAAATATTGCCAAATCGATCACCGGTGTTTCTGCAATAAGTTCGTTCTCATCCGTCGTGATCGGCGCGATAGCCGTCGTGATGATCGTCATCGGCGGAAACGCCGTTCAGACCGGGACGATGACACTAGGCGACTTTCTAATGTACATCTCGTTCACATTCCTGCTGGCAATGCCGGTTATCGAGTTGACGTCTATCGGAACGCAGATTACCGAAGCGCTCGCCGGGCTCGATCGTATCCGCGAGATCATGGGGATGAGCACCGAGGACGAAGAGGACGCCGGGCGAGCTCCGCTCTCTCAGATCAAGGGCGCGATCGATTTCGAGAACGTGTTCTTTGAATACGAGCCCGGTGTGCCGGTGCTGAAGGGGATTTCGTTTCACGCTGAGGCCGGCGCGACGACCGCGCTTGTCGGATCGAGCGGGTCAGGAAAGTCGACGATCCTGAGTCTCGCCCTAAATTTCATACAACCGACAAAAGGCGCGATAAGGATCGACGGAAAGGACTTGCAAAGCGTTCGGCTCCGCGATTACCGGAAACATCTGGGCGTAGTACTGCAGGACAATTTCTTGTTCGACGGGACGATCCTCGACAACATTCGATTCTCGAGTCCCGAGTCGAATCTCGAAAGGATCAAGTCCGTGTGTACTATCGCGAACGCGGATGAGTTCATCGAAAAGTTTCCGAATGGATACGACACGATCGTCGGGGAGCGTGGAGTAAAGTTGTCCGGCGGCCAGCGACAGCGAATTGCGATCGCGCGGGCGCTGCTCGCAGATCCGCGCATCCTGATCCTTGATGAAGCGACATCATCACTCGATTCCGAAAGCGAAGCCTTGATCCAGGAAGGATTGCATCGCCTCCGCGAAGGCCGGACGACTTTCGTTATCGCACACCGGCTCTCGACAATTCGCAGCGCCGATCAGATACTTGTCGTCGAAGCCGGTGAGGTTCTCGAACGGGGCACGCACGAGGAATTGATCGCGATGAACGGCCGCTATAAACAGCTTTACGATAAGCAGTACAGGTTCGAGCAGAATCTGTTCGTCAATCCGGGCGAGGATTTTACCGACCGGCCGCCCGAAGCCATGGCACAAACTAAACTGTAAGAAGGAGAATATTCAATGCCCCGGGAACAAACCTACGAGAACCATGTCCGATACTTTCCATTCTTCCACTTCATTCTGTTTCCATTACTCACACTGAATTTTTTGTATCAGGCCGTCAGGCTTTATCAGGAACCGAGCATCGACCGCGCGGTGTTCACCGCGCTGTCGTTTGTCTTCGTCGGAATGATACTGGCGGCAAGGGCCCAGGCCCTGAGAGTTCAGGATCGTGTTATCAGGCTCGAAGAACGCCTTCGCTATCGGGAACTCCTGGCGCCCGAACTCGCTGCTCGAGCCTCTGAACTCCACTTAGGCGAAATTATCGCACTGCGTTTCGCTGCCGATGATAGGCTGGCCGATCTGGTCAGGCGCACATGCGATCGTGAATTTGCGACCACGAAAGAGATAAAACTCGCGGTCAAGAATTGGCGAGGCGATTATCATCGAGTCTAGCTGCCGCAAGGTTCCAAGTAATTAACGATAAATGTTTTGCCCCGGCGAACGAATTTAACTCGTCTTCCAGGAAGAATTGCTGGCAGCAAAATTAATGCAATTACAGCAAATCTAACTTCATGCGTGGAAATGGCTCCGAAACTATCCGCGAAATTGTCGATCAATGATGTCTCTCATTGCCGGAAATCTGTCGAGGTTCTCGAGCGCTCGCCGAACGATCTCGAACATTGGTTCGATGAACGGAACGAAGTACGTCTTTCCGCGATTTACCGATTGAAAAGAAAAAGTGCCGATCGCCTTTAGGCACCGCTGCACGGTCTGCAAACGAAACTCGTCGGCAAAGTCATTCTCATTGATCGTTTCCAGTCCAAGCTTCTCGCGCTCGTTCAGAAAGTAACGTCGCTTTCCGGCAAGCCACTCAACCGTCGGCGGCTCCGTGACCCGGTCCAACAGGAACGACACCAGATCGTATGCTACCGACCCGATGCGAGCATCCTGGTGGTCGATAATGCGCAGCCGACCTTCGCCGTCGATCATCAAATTCGCCGCGTGAAAATCGCGATGGCAGAGGACGCTCGCCCGCAAGTCGAGCTCGCTGGAGAGCTCTGCGAACTCCCTGACGAGGTTTGCATCGTCAGCGTCGGCAAGTGGGCGATTCAAATATGTCGTGAAATAGTGCGTCTTGAAGAAGTCCAGTTCCCAGAAAAGCTTTTCGCTGTCAAAGCGCAAGCGTGATGCGATCGAATCCGACTCGAACGCTCTCCCTGTCGCGGCCTGGATACGCGGTATCAGCGAGATGGCTTCGAGGATCAGTGGCTCTCGTTCAGCTTCATTCGCATCGACAAGCTCAGCCCGGAGGATCCGGTTGCCAAGATCTTCTTGAACGATGACACCCCATTTCTCGTCGAAATCCAACACCGCCGCTACCGGAAGACCTGCACTTAGAAAAAGCCTCGTCACGTCAAGATAGGTTTGGTCTCCGGCAATAAAGGATTCGGGATAGACGCAGGCGATAGCCGTGCCTTGCCTCCAGCGAATACGAAAGTATTCGCGGGTTGATGCGTCGGGCGTGAGCTGCTCGGCATTTCCGATCTCATCACGATCGATCAGAAATTTCTCAAGTCTCGCAAGGAAGTCGGACATACAAAAAAGGTTAATTCAATGAAACGATATAGTTGTCACCCTGAATGTATCCCTTCAGCGCTTTTTCCGGAATTTCATCGCAGCTGCGAACCATCTCGGCTCGAACGATCGCGGCATTCTCGAAGTGCTCGCCCGCGGGGACCGACACTCCATCGGCGATGATAGTGCGGTACAGATTTACATCAGCGCCGATCGTCACGCCGTCCCAGAGAACAGAATCGCGGATGGTCGCGCTCGGAGCGACCGAGCAGCCCTCGCCCTTAAAGACATCAACGCCGTCCATCATTGCCAGTGATATATCCAAGTACCTGGGTATCGTCGAAAGCTCGTACCAATTGCCTTCCGCGACGTGAGCCGCTATCTTCTCACCCTTCGCAAGGGCGGGGCGATAAACAACGGGGACAATATCGGAATAAACTCCCGAGGGAATGTATTCGAAAACCCGCGGATTCAGAATGTGGATGCCGGTAAACATCAACGGAGTTGCTGTCTCGTGCTCGATGTCGCGGATCTCTTCTTCTGTGAGCGGCTTTGCCATTTCACCGAAGCCGGTCACCAGGCCTTGCTCTGTTTCAACGATCGTAAATTTTTCCCGCTTTACGTTTGGCTTGAGGACCATTGTTGCCAAAGCTCCTGAGCTGTTGTGCGTTTCAACCGCCGCGGCAATATCGATATCACTAATTATTTTTCCATTAACGATCAGGAAGGGTTCGTCCCCGAGTAAGTGACGCGCGTTATCCAAAGCACCGGCAGTCCCCAGGATCTCAGGCTCTTCCACCGTGTAGTCGATATGAACTCCGAAACGACTTCCGTCTCCAAGTGCAGACCTAACCGAATCAGGCTGATGATGCAGATTTACAACGATATCCGTGAAGCCGAACTTTGCGACATATTCCGCGACATAACCGACGAGCGGTTTCCCGAGGAAGGGAATCGCCGGCTTGGTGCGGTCAATCGTTAGAGGAAAAAGCCGCGTTCCGAATCCGGCGGCGAGGATCATGGCTTTCATGATGTGCGTTTCAGGCAGGATTTACTTTACGTTATCGCAAACGGGTTCGCCAAACGTCACTATTAGACGAAAAAAGCTGCGGCCCAAAGGACCGCAGCTTTCGTGCATGACCGATCAAAAAGATCAGTGCGAGTTGAAGTTCGCGACCGAGTAGTCGCCGTTCGAGCCAAATGAGGCCGCGACAGCTCCGGAAGTGGAACCGAGATACCAGAAAGTTGAGGCACCTGGAGTTGCGCTTGGCCTCCAAATCCCCGGGTCGGTCTTGCCGTCACCGTCGTAATCGCCTTGTGTAGTAAAGTCTGTACCTGAATTGCCCCACGCAGCTAGGAAGACCTCACCCCCATCGGAACTTCGGCGAACGTACCAAAGGATACTGCCGCCGGATCCGCGAGTCACTGCAATGTCGGTCTTACCATCACCGTCATAATCGCCGGGAACAATGACGTCCGTCGGAGTACCGAAGATGCGTATGTCATCTCCACTGGTCGTCATGCGACGCCAGAACGCGGCCTGGCCGCCCCCTGCGCTGCGCTGTATGACGAAGTCGTTCTTCAGGTCGCCGTCGTAATCGCCCGGTGCCGGAAAGTCGCCGTTCTGTCCCCAGCCCACAACAGTGACCGGTCCGCCCGTGGTCGTGCGGTAATACCATGTGCTCTGCAAACCAGCCGAAGCACCCGCCCGATAAACAGCAACGTCAGCCTTGCCGTCACCATTGTAGTCGCCGACCACGGTCGGGTCATCGCCATTTTGACCAAAACTGTCGATCCTAACCGTATTGGTCATACTCTGGAGGATGTAGAAGGTACCTTGTGTTCCGGGTCGCCAGACGGCAACATCGGTCTTGCCATCACCGTCATAATCAACGGGCACAAAGAAGTCGGTGGCGAGTCCCCAAGCTACATTCGCATCCGTGTTCGGACCATTGAGCCGGTTAAACCAGGTGATTTGCCCCGAAGGACCGCCGCCGGTGTTTCGCACGACGCTGAAATCGGTCTTGCCGTCACCGTTGTAATCGACCACATGCTGCGCGGGCACCGCTGCTGCCCCGTTAAGGGTCAGATTGGACACCGTAACCGAGCCGGTATCGCCGCCGCCGCCATCACGGATAGTCAACGTCCACGTGCCGGTGATCTGTCCTGTCGACAAACCGGCAAACGGAGTCGTCAAGCTTGTGACAGGAGCCGGCGAAGCCGCCACCGGTCCGGGCGCCGTGGTCCGATAATTACCGGCCGGAACCGGAGTCGCGACCGCCGCTGTCCAAAAATTAGTACCGGCAGCAGAGTCGGTAAAATTATATAAACCGAGCAGGTCCGACGATGATCCGAAACTCGTCGCCGTAAGAGCGCCGACGCGACTAAAAATGGTCTGACTTGCCGTACCGCCCGGTGACCGCAACACTACGTCAAGGTCGCCGACCCACGAGTGAGTCAGTGTAAGATTGACGCTCACGTCCGTCAGCGGTGCCGCAACACCCGTAACGTTATAACTGATAACAAGCGGCGTTCCGTATGTTCCCGCAGGGCCAGGACCGTCCGGTATCGCCCCCACGCCGGTGCCAGCGAAGATGATGGGCGCCAAGGGGCTCCCTGAATTTGCCGATACCTTCGTACTGGCGCTAGTTGAATTGAATTGCGTAGCGACGAAAAGTCCAACGGCTGTCAGCGACAGCAGCGTTAGAGACAAAACCGCCTTTCGCGTGGACACTCGTTTATTGGTCCAGAACATAGTAAATCTCCCTCCTCATCAGGTGTGAAAAAAAGCTGAAGGAACTTATGGGTGTCGATTACAACCCTCTCCAGCGATAAATTAACCGACAGAAACTTAAGCAGAATGGTGCCAACAATTTACACTGTTTGATCGCGGCATGTCAAGGAATTCACGGCCAACCTTAACTTTTCCACAACTTCGTCAGGCCGAATGGTATCGACCGGCTGCGTCGCGGGAGCCGTTTCAAGATGCGGAGCTTCTGTTTAGGGTCTGCCGGGGCGCGACTTTGGGCAATCGGATTTTCCGCGAGCGGATCGCGCGTTGACAATCGACATGCTGACCAGAGAAGATTTGCCCGTGAATCCAACACCGTTTTCCCGAAACGACCGCAAAGAGATCTTCGGCTGGATGGTCTATGACTGGGCGAATTCTGCCTTTTTTACCGTTGTCATCGGCGTGCTCATCGGGCCTTATCTCTTGAATCTAGCGCAGAACGCCGTCGGCGAGGACGGAGTCATTCTCGATCTACTATTCTTCAATGTCACGCCCAAGGGTCTGCCTGCATTCTGTACCGCTATTGCGGTTATCTCGATGGTGATCTTCCTTCCGATTCTCGGCGCGATCGCGGATTACACACACCTGAAGAAAGCGTTGATGGCGGCGTTTTGTTATGCGGGGGTCATTGCGGGGGCCCTTCTGTTTTTCGTAACGGAAAGTTATATAGCCTGCAGCATCCTGTTCATCGTCGCGAACATGACGTTTGCCGCGGCGAACGTTTTTTACAACGCGTTTCTCATAGATATCACGACTGAAGACAAACGCGACATAGTTTCCAGCTACGGTTATGGTCTGGGTTATCTCAGCGGATTTCTCGTCCTTGTTCTAAATCTGGTGTTCCTCAATTATGCCGAGCCCTGGTTCGGCATCACGACAGGAATGGCTGTGCGAATTTCTTTCCTCGCGGCGTCGCTCTGGTGGGGATTATTTGCGTTGATCACGTTCCGGCTCGTAAGGACGCGCGGCACCGTCAAACAAATTCCACATGAGAAAAACATAGTTACGGTAGGCTTCGGAGAGGTCTGGCAGACATTGAAAGAGCTAAGACGTTTGCGGTACACGATGTTGTTCTTGATCGCTTACCTTTTCTATAACGACGGCATCCAAACGGTTATTCTCCAGGCTTCCGTATTTATGTCGTATGAGCTATTCACGTCAAAAGGGCTGCCCGCCGACAATGCATTTCTAATTATTATTTTCGGGATCGCGCAGATCTCTGCTTTTGCCGGGGCAATTATCTTCGAACGGGTCGCTCGGTTCATTGGGGCAAAACGAACTATCATTTTTTCGCTCGTCATCTGGTGCGGTATCGTCATCTACGCTTATGGCTTTTTTGCAACGGCGACGCACGCCTACATACTTGGAGCATGTATTGGTCTTGTCCTCGGAAGCGCACAGGCCCTATCGCGTTCGCTTTACTCACAGATGATACCAGCCGGCCGGGAGTCTTCGTTTTTCGGTTTGTATGAGATCTCCGAAAAGGGAACTTCGTGGATGGGACAATTGATGTTTGTGATCATAGTCGGCGCAACGGGTTCATTTCGCCACGCGCTCCTCGGGCTGATCTTTTTCTTTATCGTCGGCAGTGTGATCCTACTTTTCACTGACACGACCAAGGCGATTCACGAAGCCGGAAACCTTACACCGGAGGAAGCAGAAAGTGTATGACTCGGCTATAATGCGAGCAGTACGGAGTGAGATAAACCAAAGTGATCGGAGACGCGGAAGACAGGATCGTTACAATTTTTGGCGGGTCGAAGTGCGGACCGGCATCGGATGAGTATCACGAAGCGCAGGAGATCGGGGCACGGCTCGCGAAGGCGGGCTTTACGATCTGTACGGGCGGATATCTCGGGGTGATGGAAGCGGCGTCTCGCGGCGCTCGCGAATCAGGTGGGCGGGTTTTCGGCATCGTCATGAACCAGTTCAAGTCTGAGCCGAATCGGTACCTTACCGATAAGGTCGCGACGAATCACTTTTACGAACGTCTGCAAAATCTGATCACACGCTCGGTCGGCTTTATCGCCCTTCGCGGCGGTATGGGGACCGTGACAGAAGTTTCGCTCGTGTGGAACAAACTAACAACGCGGGTTCTCGATCGACGACCGATCGTGCTTGTCGGCGCTTGCTGGCGCGATGTTGTTGACGCGTGGAAGAAACATCTTGTCGTTTCAGATGAAGATCTCGCGTACCTCGACTTCGCTCACAACGCGGAGGACGCGGTGAATATCATTATCGAGAAATCGAAAGGAATTGTCGTCCAGAACATTTGAGATCATGAATTGCCCTAAATGTAATGCGGCATTGATGCTGAACGCAAAATTCTGCGGATCGTGCGGGTTGACACTTCAACCGCATGCATCCACTCCTCCCGCCTCGGCATATGTTGCGCCGCCGCTTGCTCAGACAGAGATATCCGACGGAGCTTTCCAGTTCGATACCGATGGCCGGGGCGAGGGCCGCGGTTATACATGGGAGATATTGCATCAGGGCGCCTTTGCACTTGCGGTTGTAAAGCTCCAGCCGGATCAGGCAATTCACGCCGAGGCCGGGGCCATGGTTTCGATGTCCGCAAACATAGATCTTCATTCAGAGATGAAAGGCGGTGTCTTTGGCGCGCTCAAGCGCGCGGTGGGCGGCGAGTCGGCATTCGTTTCGACGTTTACTGCTCAAGGCGGGCCCGGCGAAGTGACGTTCGCTCCCGGAACGCCGGGCGATGTGGCGGGGATCGAAATGCGCGGACAGACGTTCATGGTCCAGTCGAGCTCGTACCTCGCCGGCGATAAATCGCTCGTAGTCGATACGAAATTCGGCGGTGCAAAATCTTTCTTTGGCGGTGAAGGCTTGTTTGTTCTGCAGGTTAGCGGCACCGGGCTATTGCTTGTATCGTCATTCGGCTCGATACATCGAAAGACTTTGACGGTCGGCGAAAAGTATGTCATCGATACCGGCCATCTTGTCGCGTGGGAGGGCCACATGCAATACAATCTGCGCAAGGCAGCTAAAAGCGGTTTTTTACGAAGTTTTTTGAGCGGTGAAGGTATGGTCGCCGAGTTCAGCGGCCCCGGTGAGATCTTGATACAGACGCGTAATCTTGCCGCGTTTGCCGGCCTCCTTCGACCGTTCTTCCCGTCTCAGAGCGGGAGCAGCGGCGGATTTAGTATTGGACGCTGAACCCCGACATCTCACGGTCTTGTCATGGAAGTGCTGGATCCGAAAAATTCCTCGATAATTCATACCAGAGGCCCGGAAATCCTTTTTAAGGCTCGCCCCATGTCGCGTGGCGTTGCCATCGGCCGCGTCGTCTGCCTTCATGGCAACACACGCCAGTTCTTTAGGATTCACATTCGAGACTCGGCGGTCGAACGTGAAACTCGCCGGGCGCAGGCGGCATTCCGACTTGCGCTCCGCCAGCTCAATAAGCTTCGAACCCAATCCGGCCTCGGTTCAGTTCCTGCCATCCTGGACGCCCAACGTGCGATGATCGAGGATTCGTCTTTGCTTGAGAAAGTGGAAGCTGCGATAACGGGACAAAAGGTAAATGCCGAATGGGCGGTAAAAGTCGTCACGGACAGTTATGTCGCAAAATACAAGGCGATCACCGACGAGCATCTGCGGGACCGGTATATCGACGTTGAAGACGTTGCTGAGCGCCTCCTGAGTGCCCTCGGCGGCGGTGAGCGAAGTGCCTCGCTCGAGAAGGATTCGATCATCGTCGCGCAGGAGTTGATGCCTTCGACACTTGCCGAGCAGACCGGCAGCCATCCCACCGCGATAATTACCGAGCACGGTGGATGGACGTCGCATACATTCATTCTGGCGCGTGAGCTGAACCTTCCGGCGGTGACAGGTGTTCGTAACATACTGCGGCGGGTCAGTACCGGCGATGCGGCGATCGTTGACGGATATAACGGACGCGTCGTCCTGAATCCGACCCCGGAGACGCTCGACAAATATCGTCTATCTGCCGCTCAGTTTCAGCAGATAAATTACAACGACGTCACGGTTTCTGAGAGCGAGACCAAGACGCTCGACGGCCGGCAGATGACGGTGCGCGTCAACGTCGATCTTCCGGAGATCTACAAGCGAGCGAAACGCATCGGTGCACGCGGCATCGGTCTTTATCGTTCCGAATTTCTTTTCAATCGATTTAAGGGTTTTCCGACCGAAAACCAGCAATACGAAGCCTACCGCGAGATCGCCGAGTTTGCCGGCGAAGACGGTGTAAAAATTCGCACGTTCGATGTTGGTGCCGAGCAGCTATACGAGCAATCGCATGGACGCGAAAAGAACCCCGCACTCGGACTTCGGGCGATCAGGCTAGGGCTGGCGAACCCTCGTCACTTGCGAACCCAGTTACGGGCTATCGTGCGAGCGGCTTATAAGCAGAACATCGACGTGGTGATTCCGATGGTTTCGGGGATCGATGAGATAGTTGAGGTTCGCGAAATTGTAAAGCGAGAAAAAGACGGATTAATCGCCAAGGGAATACGTTTCGGCGATCCCCGTATCGGTGCG
>JBDTWZ010000074.1:0-14840 GCA_040006435.1 Acidobacteriota bacterium | reverse complement strand
CAGCGAGCATGGCGCCTACCGAGGATTTCATCAGGTCCGCGTCGTTGAGTTTCGATCCGGCCACATGCTTGCGTCTGATCAGATCAAGAGCCTCTCGAACGTCCGAGACTATCTTTCCTGCCGCCGGGGTAGATGACCGAGTTTCGATTGCGGCGCTCGTCCGTGGTGTGGTTGAGGCTGAAAACGACGAACCCTGCTCAATCTGGAATGGATCGGAGGTCGCGATCTTTGAAGTGGTCTGTGCCGCGACCGTGAGCGGTCCAAAGACACATAAAGCGCATGCGAAACTTAGAAACTTCTTCATGGTTTCAAAAGACTTCGGTCCTAAAGGTGCACCAGATTGGACGGTTGGCAAATAATACAAAGAATGAGCGAGAGAACGCCAGTCCCGGTGCCCCTTTGGGTGATTAAAACTAAATTTGATTGTCAGAAAGCACCAATGACATAAAACTTCCATTAAATGCCGCAGAAATCTCAACGGGTTGAAACATAGGTGTTTTCGCGTAGAATCTTACCTATGCCAGGCGACGAGAATCTGACCAGGAAAATGCGTCGACTCATCGAAACTGTCGATATTGCGAATCTGTTGACCGAGCCCCTGACAAGATCGATTCGCGATATCTTGCGGGTTTCGGCGGCCGAGCTGGGCGCACGCGAGGCGTCCGTCCTGATCCGTGACGGAGCTGACGGTGATCTTCGATTTCTCGTGGCCACCGGCGAAGTCGCCTCGAAGCTTCTCGATCTGAAGATTCCTGCGGGGAAGGGAATAGCGGGATTTGTAATGTCCTCAGGACAGCCGATGGCCGTTTCGGACGTGGAGGAAGAAGCGACCTTTTATGCCGAGGTGGATAAGGAAACCGGCTATTCGACCCAGATGATCCTCGCGACGCCGCTGCGTCACAACGATGAGATGATCGGCGTGCTGGAATATATCAACCGGCCCGGGGACCCGCCACACCAACCTTTTACACCCGACGAAATGGATAAGGCGGCACTCTTCGCTGACGCTATCGCCTCGCTCGTAAGTGCTTATGAATCGGCGAAACTCTTCCGTGATCTCGGCGAGAAAATCGTCGGGACGGACGAGGATATGGAGATCGACTCGATCCGTTCCTGGCTCGAAGATCTGAGAAGCTCGGCCGAGCATCGCGAGATGATGGACCTTGCCGTTCTCATTCGTGAGATCGCGAGCCGCGGAGACGCCGAACGAGTATTGTGCCGGGAAGTTCTCGAGTCGGTACTTCGTTTCTCGGATACCCGGGGCGACACAAGTTTTCTTAGTTTGTAGTCGAGCTTAACAAAGCTAAATAATCAGCTAATAAGAAGAGTACTTTTTACCCCCAAAGTGATAACTGTCTCAAAAGATGAAGCCGGCCCTTCAGCCGACACCGAGACCTTCTTCCGGATCGATGAAGGGTGGAGGTTGGCGACGGGGGTCGGTGTAAGCGTGGCAATTGTCGATAGCGGCATCGACACAACGCATCCGGATCTGGACGGCAAAATAGTTGAAACGGTCGAGGCGCGATTGGACGGTAAGCGGGTGGTCTTCGAACCGACCGACGCGGGTGATTCGGCCGGTCACGGGACCGCGTGCGCCGGAATTGTAATGAGCATTGCACCCGGGGCGCGGATCTTCAGTATCAAAGTCCTTGGAGCCGAAGGCCTCGGCGACGGTCAGGCGTTTCTTGCTGGTCTCGAATACGCGATCAATAAGCGCTATCAGGTAATAAATCTAAGTCTTGGAACTACCAAACCTCAATTTTTCGCCCCGCTGCACGACCTTCTTGACCGGGCATATCAGGCTGGCTGTATCGTCGTTGCGGCGGCCAACAACTTGCCTCAGCCGAGTTTTCCCTCTGTCTTCTCTTCGTCTTTGATATCAGTGGTAAAGAGCGCCGAAACGAATCCTTTACATTTTGGATTTCATTTTGGCGAAGTGATCGAGCTGACGGCTCCTGGGGTGAACGTTCGCACGGCATGGCCGAATGGCGGCTATCGAAACCTGACCGGCAACAGTTTCGCGTGCCCGCACATCGTCGGCGTCATCGCTCGTCTTCTGGAAAGACATGCCGATCTGACGCCGTTCCAGGTCAAGTCGGCACTTTACGCGATCGCTCGGCAAAACCGCGAACAAGGCGCTAAGATCTAACAAAAATGCGACGCTTCCCACCCTAGAAAAGAAGCGTCGCGAAAAGCGCAGTACAATACCCGCGATTAATCAAAAGGAATTCGCGGCAGGCGTACCACTGCTGTTTCACAACACCTCTGTACAGCGCCATACACAAATATTGAATAATTCAGCCGCAACCCATTTTTGCATTTAGCGAGGCAAAGTGATTTTATAAAATCTGGAACATCTATGTCTGAAACATTTAGTCTGACACCCCTCGAGATCGAGGAATACTCTCTCGGAAATGGTCTGCGAGTCGTCCTGAATCGCGACGAGGCCGTGCCGGTAGTTGCCGTTGCGGTCTATTACAACGTCGGCTCGCGGAATGAGCGCGAAGGGCGTACCGGGTTCGCGCACCTGTTCGAGCACATGATGTTCCAGGGCTCGGAGAATGTAAAAAAAGCCGAGCATTTTCAGTTCATCATGAAGGCCGGCGGTACGATGAACGGTACTACATCGAGCGAGCGAACAAATTACTACGAGACGCTGCCGGCGAATCAGCTGCCGCTGGCACTGTGGCTTGAATCCGATCGAATGCGCTCGCTCGCGGTCACCCAGGAGAATCTCGACAACCAGCGCGAGGCCGTAAAAGAAGAGAAACGTCTCCGCTATGACAATCAACCCTACGGGCAGATCTTCGACCTCATAAACGAGATGATCTACCGCAATTTCGCAAACTCACACTCGACGATCGGTTCGATGGAACATCTCGACGATGCGACTGTCGAAGACGTTCAGGAATTCTTCCGGATTTACTACGCACCGAATAACGCCGTACTTGTCATCTCGGGATCTTTTGAACCTGAAACTGCGAAACAGCTCGTCGAAACTTATTTTGGAGACATTCCCTCACAGCCCGAGCCGCCCCGACTCGACGTATCCGAACCCGCGGAGGTCGCTCAAACCTACCGCGAATGGGAAGACAAGCTTGCTCCGTTTCCGGCATTTCTCATCGGATGGAAAATTCCCAAGCGTCGCTCGCCGGAGTTCAATGCTCTGTATCTTGCAGGAAAGCTCCTCTACGACGGTGAGAGCTCGCGACTGTATCAAAAGCTCGTGAAAGGCGATGAGTCGGTGATCCAGCTGTTCGGATTTACGGATGAGCGTCGGGGTCCGTCGAGCATATTCGTCGGCGCCATCCCGAAACCGGAAAAGGACCTGAGCCGCATTCGCAACATTATTATGACTGAGATCCGTCACGTGGCGACCGAAGGGCCGACGGCTGACGAAATGCAAAAACTCCACAATCAGCTGATAAATGACGCCGTGCGAATGCGTCAGTCCTCGATGACCCGTGCTCAGCAAATTGCGGAGTATGCCCTTTATGACGACGATCCGACGCTGATCAACAGCGATCTGGACGAGTTTCTTGCCGTGACGCCGGACCAAATAAGAAACGCGGTGCAAAACTTTCTGAATACGGAGAACCGAGCCCTTCTAGATGTTACTCCTGCGGGAAAGGGATAATGCCCGGCCTATTGACCGCAATCACCGATCCGCATTTCAACTATGACGCAAGCAACAAGAAGATCATTTCCAAGTCCGCTTGAGCCGGCACCCTTCAACATCCCTGAACCGCTGGTCACAACGCTGGATAACGGCTTGAGGATCGTCGTTGTTGCCGACAACCGCCTCCCCTTGGTCAGCTACCGGCTGGCATTTCTTTCGGGCGATGCGGACGACCCGACGGATAATATCGGTATCACTTCTGCGATGGCGTCGATGTTGACCGAAGGGACCGCGAACTATTCGAGTTTGGCGCTCGCCGAAAAGATAGAGCGACTTGGCGCGGGGCTTTCCGCGAATTCGTCTGACGACTTTACCGTCGTCGCGGCGTCTTCGTTGTCGATCTACTCGACCGAAATTCTGCAGCTGATGTTCGAGATCGTTTTTCGGGCGACCTTTCCCGAAGCCGAACTTGACCTGTATAAGCGAAACACGATCGAGAACCTAAAATTTCAGCGTTCCCAGCCCGGCTTTCTCGCGAACGAACAAGTAGCACGGATCCTCTACGCCGAACACCCTTACGCACGGATCTCGCCAACGGCGCGTGACATTGAAGGACTTTCACGCGAGAAGATAGCGGACTTTTATGGAAAGCGGCTGTTGCCGAACAATGCCGTTTTCGTCGCTGTCGGTGATATCGAAACAACAGAATTCTTAAAAGAAGTTGAAGATCTTTTCGGCGATTGGCGGTCAGGTGACGTACCTGTTGCTGAGTTTCCCGTTCCTCCGGTTCGCAATGGCAGGTCTGTGACGATCGTCGATCGGCGAGACTCCGCACAGACGAATATCGTTTTGGCGAACACTACTTTCGCACGCAAGGATCCGGATTATTTCGCGGCGACGGTAATGAATCAGATTCTCGGTGCGGGAGCTTCGTCCCGGGTCTTTATGAATCTCCGGGAAGAGAAGGGCTACACCTACGGAGCTTATACCCGGCTCGACGCAAAGCGCCTGGCCGGGGATTTCGAGGCTACGACCGAGGTGAGGACCCAGGTAACGGGCGATTCGCTTCGCGAGTTTTTTTACGAGCTTGAACGCATTAGAGCCGAGCCCGTTTCCGACGCCGAACTCGACGATGCAAAAAATTTCCTGACCGGTGTGTTTCCGATCCGAGCGGAAACGCAGGAGGGGCTGACGAATCTGATAGTTAATCAACAGCTTTATGATTTGCCGAGCGATTATTTGCAGACTTACCGCGAGAACGTTGCGGCGATTTCTAAGGAAGACGTCCAACGCGTTGCAAATAAGTATATTAAGCCGAACGATGTCGCGATCGTTCTGGTCGGCGACGCAAAGGATGTTTTGCCACAAGCG
This sequence comes from Acidobacteriota bacterium, assembly GCA_040006435.1. GTDB lineage: Bacteria > Acidobacteriota > Blastocatellia > Pyrinomonadales > Pyrinomonadaceae > OLB17. The sequence continues at coordinate 9,850 of JBDTWZ010000074.1, read as the reverse complement.
CGGAGCTATGCGGAACACATAAACATTTTCGACACGGAAGGTGCCACGATGGATATTGCGAGCTACGACGAAGAACCCGATGCTGAAATAGCTGTTGTCTCGGGAACCTGGGAACTCAGTTTGGATTTTCAAGGACAAAAGCTGCCGGTTACTCTGACGCTTGAACAAAGCGCAGACCGCATTTCAGGAAAGATCGAAACACTGCTCGGCAGTGGAGACATCGAAGACGGTACGGTAAAGGGTAACAAGGTCTCGGCAACCGCTCGGACAGAAATTCAAGGCGAGTCGGTGGACTTTGAGATAAGCGGATCGGTCGACGGCGATTCGATGCGTGGAACATTGTCCGCTCCGATCGTACCTGACGCTCTTTCCTTTGAAGGAAAACGCACGAGTTAAGCCCGGGTAAACTGGGTTTCAACCGCGAGTTCTTCGACGCCTTCCGGCGACAAGTTGTACATGGTGTATCGGAAGCCGTTTTGATTCGGAGATATCTCAGTCCGCCACCCCCAATCAGGATTGTCCGGGACGGCGTAGAATCCCGTGACGGAGATTCCTCCCTCCGCCGTGACCTTTCCGTTACACAGCATCAGAACATCTTTCGAGTGCCAGGAGTCCGTCCAAACTGCCTGGACGGCATCGGAGTGTGGATCAGACCCTACTATTAAAAGACCTTCCTGAGGATCGTTATCGAAGGACCACGTATATTCGATCGAGAGAAACTGTCCGTTCATTTTAGGACGAACGGTCGCAACGGATCCGGACTCCTTCAACTTTTCGGGCATCCAGGTCACATGAAGTTGGTTTGTTCCGTTCCAGGAGCCCACCAGATCCGAGAGTTTTTGATCAAAACTCATAAGCTCAATAATTTTCGATGATGACGTGCCGAAAGTATAGCGCTCGGCGAATAAAGATTGACAGAACACAGCCATGGCAGCAGGAAAAGGGTGGAGTTTTGAGTTGTGAGTGAGGTAGCTGTTTCTTGGAGAAGACAGGACGGGTTGTTCACAACTCAAAACATGGTGTGTGTGGGAGAATAGTTTTGCTTAGCTCGCTCGCCGCAGCGGGTTAACCGACGAATCGTCGTTTTTCTGCATCTCCATCAAGTATCGGATCAGCGCAGACGCCGCTCGTTTCGTGAGTTCGTCCGTCGAACAATTCATCGTCGCGTTGCATGTCTCGTCGGGATCAAGATTCAGTTCGCGAGCTATCGCACGGATCATCCCAAGCTGCTTGGCGGTTACGAGTTCACCGAGACTTTGCGCGATCGGATTCGTAGGAAAGTCGACTTCGGCATCACCCGCGAGCTCCGATCCGCCGCGTTCTATAGACTCCGATTCCTTTTTGTAAAGCTCTCGAGCGATACCAAATTTTACGGCCGCCCGTTTTAGCGCGTCGTGCTCAGCTTTCTTGATTCCCATCTCACTTTGCGAGGGCCCGGTACCAATGCCCTCACGCGTAACGCCGTCGATCGTGATCGCGACCGTTACGGTCATAAGATCCCCGATCTGCCGAATATCCTTAACCGTATGAGCCCAATTGGGGGCATTTTCGTCAAGGATATCGGCGACCGTGTGCCATTCAACGTAATCGATCATCCGGACGTTGCCATTTCGATCGCGCCATCCTTCTCGCTGCTTTACGAGGTTCGGATCGACATGTTTCTTTAGCTCACGAAGTGTTGCGGAGAATTCAAGCACGTTGGTGCGATCATCCCTCGGCCGTGCCGAGTTCGGTTTTGCCGACTCCAGGTTCCCCTCGCTGGCTTCTTTTAGGTACGTTCGTCTCATTTTGGCAGTCTCCTTTCGCATTTCATGGACTATCGGGACTCGGATCCATCTCTCTCGTGTCCCATCGATGCAACAGTGTATCAGCAAAGTCTGCTTGTTGCAAGCATGAAACTAGGTGTTGCATTTAAGATTTCCGTGTGTTATGTTTTATCCGTGAAATGCCACGTGCACCAATGACACTAAGTCGGGAGGCTTTGGGAAGAAATGGCTGACAAAAATGACAACTTTATAAATACGGTGGAATTAGGCCGCGCGATCAAGCGGCGGCGGGAAGAACTGGGATTGAGCCTCAGGGACGTCGCCGACGTGACAAACGTTTCGGCGTCAACACTTTCCCGGATCGAGAATGGAACGGGGAAGCCGGATGCCGACAATATTGCCCGTCTGACAGGCTGGCTCGACATGCCCATCGACCGTTTGATGAGTAATCCTGGCTCCGAGGTTGAGGCGGTCGTCTATTATCCGCATGAAGCGACGCCTGAGATCGTCGAGGCCCATCTTCGGGCGGACAAAAAGCTGACGCCGGAGACGGCAAAAGCTCTCTCAGAGCTGTTTCGCGTCGCCTACAAGCAGTTTAGTAAGCCTGGAGAAGATTGACTCACTTGGCTTTTTGGAAACTTTCGAGAATGCACAGAATTTGACACTTCATCGGAGCGTTTAGAATGCAAAGTTCATTGTCAGACAGGCGATTTTCGGTTGATACAACATTCGTTCTCTTCTTTTTGGCGGTTGATTTCGGCCAGTCTGCGATGTCATTCGGCTTTGATACCGTGTTCTCGGCTCTAACGCTTGGGATGCTGCTGATTTTGCCGTATTTTCTCCCGTCAGACGCGGAAAAGCCGGATTTTGCTAGCTGGTTGCTTGGTCGGAGCCTCATTTCGGTCTTTGCCGTTATATTGGGGCTGATGTATCACGCGGCGGTGGGTGTTGCGTTGCCGGCTGAGTTTCGGTTCCTGCCGATGACGCTCTTGATCGTTACGGCCATGCTCAGCTGCTACTTGCAGTTCTATGCTATGATTAGATATCGTTTGGCGAGATAGGCAAAAGGCGTCGAACGTAAACAAAATCCGCGCGTGTTTCGGGAACACTCGCGGATTTTTCGTTGTCTTGGCCGACAGGTTTAGGCCGCCAACTCACTGACGACAGATGCGTTATCTATCTCACCATTGACGAGCGCGTAGATTTTAGTAACCTGCTCGACGAGTTCCGCATATTGGCTTGGGGTAAGGGCTTGCGCCCCGTCGCATAAGGCTTCTTCAGGGCACGGATGGACTTCGATAAGCAGGCCATCGGCGCCGACCGCCACGCCGGCTCGCGCAAGAGGATTCACGAGATAGTTGTGACCGGTGCCGTGTGATGGATCCACCAGTATCGGAAGGTGAGTCATGCGATGCACGGCCGGCACAATTGATAGATCCATCGTATTTCGAGCATGGTCCGCAAATGTGCGTATGCCTCGCTCGCAAAGGATCACGTCGTAGTTTCCCTCCGCCATTATGTACTCGGCCGCCAGCAGGAACTCATCCAGAGTTGCGGACAATCCACGCTTAAGGAGCACCGGCTTGCGGGTCCGCCCGGCATATTTAAGCAGCGAGAAGTTCTGCATGTTACGAGCCCCGATCTGGATACAATCACCGTATTTTTCAACGAGGTCGACGCCGTGCTCATCCATCGCTTCGGTAACGATATTCAATCCGAACCGATCCCGAACTTCCGCGAGGATCTTTAGACCGTCCTCCCCCATCCCTTGAAAAGCGTATGGCGATGTCCTCGGTTTGAATGCGCCGCCGCGGAAGAATTTTGCACCGCTCGCTGCGACCGACTTCGCCACCGTGAGAACCTGCTCAGTATTTTCAACCGCACATGGTCCGGCGATGATTGCGAGATCTCGTCCGCCGATCGTCGAGTTTCCGACCTTTACGACAGATTTCTCCGGCCGAAGGTCTTTTGAAATCAGTTTGTAAGGTTTTGTGACTCGTATCGCATCGGCGACGCCAGGCAGATTCTCAAAATGGCCGGGATCGAGCGCGCTCTTATTACCCGTGACGCCGATCGCCGTCCGGTGTTCACCAGGCATCGAATGCCCGCGAAGGCCGAGTGTTTCGATAACTTCGACAACGCGGTCGATCTGAGCCTGCGTCGCGTCGGATTTCATTACAATGAGCATAAAAAGATATTTCCTTGACTACCCGGCAAAACTAAAACTCTAGAGTTCCGGTGTTGATTTTGCAAATTGCGGTAACAGACCGCCTGCGAAAGCTTCGACAGCCGATACAGGATCGCCGCTCGAGGATCTTTCGATTTCCGAAACGATGGCCGATCCGACAACCGCGGCGTCGGCAAAACGCCAGACGTCCTTAATCTGCTGCGCCGTCGAGATTCCAAAGCCGACGGCGATTGGCAGATCGGTGAACTGACGTGTTCGTTCGACCAGTTTTTCAGCATCGGCGCTAACGGTATCCCTTGCCCCGGTAATACCTGCTCGCGACACGGCGTAGAGGAATCCGCTTGAGCGTTTCGCAATTTTCTCGAGCCGGTCACCGGTTGTTGTCGGAGCTACAAGAGATATTAAGTCGAGGCCGGAGTCGCGGAGCACCGACGAAAATTCCATCGCCTCTTCGTCGATCGCATCGGTTATAAGTATTCCGTCGATACCGGCAACGGCGGCATCGCGGGCGAGGTTCTGAAACCCGTAACTTAGGAGAGGGTTGAGGTAACTAAACAAAACGAGCGGGGTTTCGATTTGTTCCCGAACCCTCCGCACGATCGATAGAACGTCCGACACATTGACACCATTTGCGAGAGCACGCTGCGACGATCTCTGTATGGTCGGTCCGTCCGCCATTGGGTCGCTGAACGGAACGCCGATCTCAATGACGTCCGCACCGAACTCGGCGAGCTTTAATATGATCAGCAGCGAACGGTCGATATCAGGGTCGCCGGCGGTTACGAACGGGATAAATCCCTTCCGCCCTTCGGCCCTCATCCGTTGAAATGTTGTCGCGATGCTACGCATTAGTTTTGTTCAAAATTTCAGCGACCGTGTTTACGTCCTTATCTCCGCGGCCTGATAGATTGGCGATGATCAGCGAATCTTGCGGCAGTCCGGGAGCGATCTTCGCGACATGCGCGATCGCATGGGAAGACTCTAGAGCAGGAATGATCCCTTCGGTCCTGGACAGAAACTGAAATGCCTCGAGAGCCTCGTCATCGGTTACGGAAAAGTACTCAACCCGATGAATGTCGTGAAGATGTGCATGCTCGGGTCCGACCGAGGCATAGTCGAGACCGGCAGAGATGGAATGCGTCGTTGCGATCTGCCCATGCTCGTCCTGCAACAGGTAGCTCTTCGTGCCCTGCAGCACGCCAACACTGCCTCCGTCCATGAACCGTGCAGCATGCTGACCTAGTTGTGATCCGGTACCTCCGGCCTCGACACCGATCATTTGCACGTTGTCATTCAGAAACTCGTGGAATAATCCGATCGAGTTAGATCCGCCGCCGACACATGCGACGAGGACGTCGGGCAATCGGCCCTCGGCTTGAAGTATCTGCTCGCGAGCCTCGCGTCCGATCACGCTCTGAAAATCGCGCACCATCGATGGATACGGATGCGGGCCGAGGGCCGATCCGAGCAAATAGTAAGTTGTCGAGATATTCGTGACCCAGTCGCGGAGCGCCTCGTTAATCGCATCTTTCAGAGTGCACGAGCCTGAATCGACACCACGGACTTCGGCGCCCAGCAGACGCATCCGAAATACGTTGAGCTCCTGCCGACGCATGTCTTCGGTTCCCATGTAAACAACGCATTCGATCCCGAAAAGAGCGCACACGGTGGCGGTCGCGACACCGTGTTGTCCGGCACCGGTTTCAGCAATTACGCGCTTTTTGCCCATCCGCCGTGCGAGCAAGATCTGGCCGATGCAGTTGTTGATCTTGTGAGCACCGGTGTGATTCAAATCCTCGCGCTTCAGGTAAATGCGTGCTCCTCCCAATGTTTCGGAGAGCCGTTTAGCGTACGTCAGTGCAGTTGGCCGGCCAGAATAATTCAAGAGAAGGGAATCGAGCTCGTCATGAAATTGTCTATCATCGCGCGCCGCGAAATAGGCGGTTGTCAGCTCGTCAAGCGGTGCGGCCAGAGTTTCCGGCACAAATCGTCCGCCGTATTCGCCCCAATATCCACGTTCGTCAGGTTCGTAATTCATAAAGCAGCTTTGGCGTTCCGAACGAACGCGACGACCTTTAAGGGATCCTTTATTCTCTTTTCCAATTCCACGCCGCTGCAAACGTCGACCGCGAACGGCCGTGCTTTGCGGATCGCCTCGCCGACATTTGCCGGTGTCAGGCCACCCGCAAGATAGAAGTTCGGAACAAACTCACTGAACTTCACCGCAGCGTCCCAATCAAAAGTTGCGCCGGATCCGCCAAATGCGCGCGCATCGCTATCGAGCATGAAGTGATCGACGTCGTATTCCAATGCAATGCTGGCACTAAAGTCCGCAGAAACACGGACCACCTTTATCATCTTCGCACCCGTGGCCGCTTTGAGTCGGCTGACGAAATCCGCGCTTTCGTCTCCGTGCAGCTGAATGACGTCAAGCGACAGATCCGAATAGATCCGTTCGAGTTCGGCAAGGCTGCTGTTTACAAAAACTCCGACGCTGATGACCTGAGGCGGCAGCTCTTCGAGTATCGCTTTAGCGGAGCTCGGACCGATATATCGCGGGCTCTTTTCGTAAAAGTTGAATCCGAGCATATCGGCGCCCGCATCTACGGCGATGCGTGCGTCGTCGAGGCTCGTTATCCCGCAGATCTTCACCTTTGTCACAATAATACCTCCGCGCGGGCGATGGAGCCGGCCCTGCGCATCAATGTCTCGCCGATGAGGAAGGCCGAGTAGCCCAGATCTCGCAGTTCGATAATTTCTTCGCGTCTCGTAATCCCGCTTTCTGAAACGAGAAGCGCGGACGCGGGTGCCAGTCGAACAAGTTTGCGGGAGACGTCAAGCGAGACATCGAGACTGCGGAGATCGCGATTGTTGACCCCGATCAGCGTCGCGTCGATCGACGCGGCTATGGCCATTTCGTCTTCTGTGTGAACCTCGATCAGGGCGTCCATTCCGAGCTCATCTTCAGCGAGGGACCGAAAACGCCTTAACTCCTCTACGCCGAGAGCGCTGATGATCAGAAGGATGGCGTCGGCACCGGCCTCCGCTGCTTCATAGATCTGAAACTCGTCGACGATAAAATCCTTTCGCAGGATAGGCAGTGAAACGGCCCTGCGAACTTCGCGTAGGTCGTTGAGTGAGCCGTGGAAATAATGCGGCTCGGTCAAAACGGAAATCGCTCGTGCCCCGGCGGTTTCATATGAACGAGCAGTCTTCGCCGGATCGGCTGCGTCGTCGATCACGCCTTTGGACGGCGACGCCTTTTTAAATTCCGCAATAATGTTGACCTGTTCGACGTCCCCGAGCGCCGTTCGAAAAGCGTGAGGCTGCGCCGCGGCTCGTGCACGTCGTGCCCGCGACCGAAGCTCGGCGACGTCCGTCGCCCGCTGTGCAATATCGACTCTCACGCGCGTCGATTCGAGAATTGTGCTCAAAATTGAACTCATCGTTTCGTTAAATCGGCTAAACGTAACATTTTTTGCTCCGCGCTACCGCTCCGGATACTCTCTATCGCTTTCTCATATGCGTCTCGCAGAGTTTCGGCGGCGCCCGCGATATACATTGCCGCGGCGGCATTGCTGAGGACGATCCACTCCGGCGGCGTGTCTCGGCGTTGTCCGCGCAAGATCTCGCGTATCATATTCGCGCTTTGCTCTGCCGAAGCCGCCTTCGGCCCAGATGGAATCCCACCCTTAAAGCCAAAATCCTGGAGAGATATTTCGAACCTTCTAACAGAGCCTTCATCGACCTCAGCGACGATCGTCGGGCCGCTCAGAGAAATTTCATCCACTCCATCGAAGCCATGCACGATCCAGGATTTTCCGGTTCCGAGTCGCGACAGCGCCCTTGCCATCTTCAATACTAATTCCTCTTTCCAAACTCCAATCAAACGGTGCGGCGCATTTGCAGGATTGCAAAGCGGGCCGACACAATTGAAGATCGTTGGAAACCCGAGTCCGCGTCGCACCTTGGCGAGCGTTGGCGACAGACGGTGAAAGTTCGGCGCGAACATAAAGCATATTCCGATCTCGTTCAAACATCGCGCCGCCATCTCAGCATCGCCCGCCGTTTCCACCCCTAGCGACGACAGTACGTCGGCGCTTCCCGAGTTACTGGTAGCCGCTTTGTTACCGTGCTTGGCAACGGCCACGCCCGCGCCGGCGACTACAAATGCCGCCGCCGTGGATATATTGAACGCCTTGTTTCGACCGCCGCCGGTTCCGACGATATCGACAAACGTCTCGTGTTTTGTCGCAACTGTTGTACACCGCTCGCGCATGATACGAGCAATCGAATAAATCTCATCATCCGCGATCCCTTTCTCGTCCCACGCCCGAAGAACTTCAGCCAGCACATCCTCATTCGTTTCGCTGATCATGGCATCTAGAAATACTTCGGCCGCGGCGTCACCTACATCACGGCCGTCACGAAATTCCCTAACGTGTTCCTGCAGAATGCTCACAACAGATTGTTCTCCGCAAGTTCGATAGCTTTTAATAACGCACGTGCCTTGTTGATCGTCTCCTGGTATTCGAGCTCCGGTACAGAATCGGCGACGATCCCCGCACCCGCCTGGACGTACGCAACGCCGTCTTTTAAAACTAGCGTTCGAATGGCGATACACATATCCATGTTTCCCGCGTAATCGAAGTATCCCACCGCGCCGGCATACACCCCACGTGGATCCGGCTCAGTCTCCTTTATGATCTCGATCGCCCGAACTTTTGGCGCACCTGAGACTGTTCCGGCAGGGAAGCAGGATGCAAGGGCGTCGAACCGGTCCAGTCCGGCTCGCAGCTTTGCCGAGAGATAACTAACGAGATGCTGGACGTGAGAATATTTTTCGACGCTCATTAGATTTTCGACTCGGACACTTCCGTATTCGGCGACACGGCCAAGATCGTTTCGTCCGAGATCAACTAACATCAAATGCTCGGCGACTTCTTTTTCATCGGCCCGCATTTCTTCCGCGAGCCTGAGGTCTTCGTTGTTTGTCGTGCCCCGCGGGCGTGTCCCGGCGATCGGACGATATTCGAGATCGCGTCCGAAGCATTTGACCAGCATTTCCGGCGAGGAACCGACGATCGAACGATCCTGCATCTGCAGCAGAAACATATACGGCGACGGATTCAGTGAGCGCATCGCACGGTAGATCGATACGGGGTCCGCAGGTGTCGGTCGCGAAAAGCATTGCGAGAGAACAACCTGATAGCATTCTCCGGCCCGGATCAATTCCTTGATCTCGCGAACCGCAGTCTCAAAATGCGTCCGTTGCCAGTTCGATGAAACGTTCGCGTCAACATTGCGCGTGTTGATTCTCGGCAACTCAATTGGATCGTTCTCGAGCACCTTACGGATCGATTTGTTTCGTTGAACCGCCCGGCTGTGTGCGTCGGAGTCGCCGCCAGCCTCCTCAGGAAACATGAGCGAGATGATCTTGACGACCTGCTTTGCGTGGTCGAACGCGATGACGGAACGAAAGAACATGAACGTCGAGTCGGATTCGTCCTTGGCTGTCTCGCCACGAAGGGACGGTTCGAACCACCCCGCACAATCGAACGCGAAGTATCCGATCGCGCCGCCAACGAAGGCTGGCAGCTCTTCGTCGCACACCACTATTTTGTCGGCAAAGTGCCGGCGAAGAAAGTCGATCATTGGCAGATCTAACGTGCGTTCACCGTCGTCATCTAAGATCGTCACCGAGGTCGCATTGCCCGTCACGATCATTTCGGGGTCGGCGCCGATGAATGAGTATCGGGCAAGCGATTCGCCGCCTTCGACCGATTCGAGCAGAAACGAATTGTCACTGTGCTTTGAAAGCTTCAGATAGACCCCGAGAGGAGTGAGCAGATCCGCCGAGATAGTGTCGATCAAGGGTAGGAGCTTGGTGATTTCT
>JBDTWZ010000073.1:0-14854 GCA_040006435.1 Acidobacteriota bacterium | reverse complement strand
CGAGCTTCTCGAACAGGACGCACCGAAAACGACTGAGAACTTCCGCCTGCTGGCGGCGAAAAATTATTACGACGGTGTCATCTTCCACCGCGTCATAAAGAATTTCATGGTCCAGGGCGGCGATCCGCTTGGCGAGGGGTTCGGAGGCGAATCGGCTTGGGGCGGGAAGTTTGACGATGAGATCGACCGCGGGTCCGAATTGTACGGCGGCGTCTATGAAAAGGGTACGGTCGCAATGGCGAATTCCGGCCCAAACACGAATGGTTCGCAATTTTTCATCATGCATGTCGACTATCCGCTGCCCCCGGCTTACGCCAAGTTCGGCAAAGTTATCGAAGGACAGGATGTCGTCGACGCAATCGCAGACACCGAAACGGACCATAAAGATAAGCCCGTCGAACCGGTCGTTATGAATAAGGTTACGATCGAGGACGGAGCTGCGTAGTGAAGGCGGTTGTACAACGTGTCTCGCGGGCTCGAGTCACGGTCGATGGCGAGACGACGGGTGAGATCGCGGCGGGTTTGCTAATCTTGCTCGGTGTCGGCAAAGACGATCTGGAAGCCGACGCAGCTCATCTAGCTGACAAGATCGGCAAGCTGAGGATCTTTGACGACGACGACGGGAAGATGAACTGCTCTCTGATAGATATCGGCGGCGACATTTTAGTCGTCTCGCAGTTCACGCTCTACGCCGACACGCGAAAGGGGCGGCGCCCCTCTTATATCGATGCGGCATCTCCGGATGACGCAAATCGCTTGTACGAGTATTTTGTCGAGCAGTGCGGCAAATACGCAGCTAAGGTTCAAACAGGCCGCTTTCAGGCGATGATGGATGTTGAACTCGTCAACGACGGGCCGGTCACGATCATTCTGGACACTTCTCAAGCAAAATGAAAATTACGATCCTGTTAGTTCTGATTTCACTCGTTGCCGCGTGCGGACCAACGTCGAACACATCCCGTACCGGTGCGAACGCCGAGGTTAGGAAGGGTGTGACGCCGGTTGCGGACAGCGAGATTGCGGTCATCGAAATGGAAAACGCCGGGGCATACGGCACTATCAAAATCGAGCTATATTCGAATATAGCGCCAAAGATGGTTGCCCGATTTAAGGAGTTGGCGAGGGAGGGGTTCTACCACGGGGTCACTTTCCACCGCATCAACCCATCCGTTATTCAAGGCGGAGATCCGTTATCAAAGGACGGCGATCCGTCGAACGATGGTACGGGCCAGTCTGATAAGCCAAACGTTGCGGCTGAGTTTTCCGACATTCTCTACGATACTGGTATCGTCGGAGCCGCAAGGAGTCAGGACCCCAATTCCGCAAACTCACAGTTCTTCATCACCCTAAAACGGGAACAAGGCTTTGATAACAAATACACGATATTTGGGAAAGTGATCGATGGAATGAATAATGTGCGAACGATCTCGGGTGCACCGAAGGTTGACGAGCGTCCGATCGAGCCTGTCACGATCAAGACGATTAGAATTGAACCGAAATAATGAAAGGCGTTAAAATGAGTTCTCTGCTCGCGTAGCTCAGTGGATAGAGTGCTTCCCTCCGAAGGAAGAAGTCGCAGGTTCAAATCCCGCCGCGAGTACCAGAATCAAAAAAGGCGTGCCGTCGAGCACGCCTTTTTTATTTCATCTGACCTTTAGCATCGGGTCGCCGATTAGTACCCAGGAACGTCGTACGTCCGGGCTGTCATAAGGAAATACGAGTGCGGTTTTCGCGTCGCGGACGAGATCGCCCATCCTCTGGAGATTTCCTTCGGCTAATTTGAAATAAAACCGTCGTGCCATCTCCTGCTGCACATTTGGTGTCGTAAGTCCGCTCGACGCCCACGCCGCAACCGCTCCCTTGTTTTGTGCGTTCATCAACACTTCTGAAATACTCGGATTGTAAAGCCAATGAAAATATCCATTCAGGCATGTCAGCATCGTGTAGATCGCCGGGTCATGATTTGCCGTCGTCGGCACCGAGAATACATTAAAGAACAGCGGATTCCCTCCCCACGAACCAGCGCTCCCGTGACCGGCATAGTTGATAATGAATTTTCCCGTATTCATTTCATTGATTAGGGTCGTGTTTGCATTAGCGTCACCGCGGTAGACAAACGTCGCCGGCGTGGTCGGTGAAAGCTGGTTCCGGAGGTTGATACTCATCCCCGCAAAATCATAAGTGTTGTTGTAGTCGTGAGCGAAAAGAGCCCCTCGATCCAGCGAAGCACCGGTTAGAGCGGCTTCCCAGTTCCGGGTCTTGTCGAAGACGGTATTAGCGTCGGTAACCGTTCTAACCGAAATACGCCCAATCGCCATCTCTGCTAAACCGTCGTTGTCAAAGTCGGCCAGAGCCTCGTCACTTGCAGTTTCAAGATAGATCGTTTGAACCATTAAGGACGGGACATAATTAAAGAATCCGACGTTCTCATAATTACGCGAGTCCCAGGACGCGTCACCGATAAGCAGAACGTACCGCGGCGGTGTCTGCCAATTTGTCGACGCATATTCGAGAAAATCTTTGATCGAATTTGAACTAAGTGCTCCGTAGTTGAATTCGTCATAAATCTCTGAGACTTCGATGACCTTCACGGTGAAGCCCTGATTCCGACGATACTCCGCCCAAGCATCGGCCTGTGTCATAAAGTCCTTGTAGGAAATTATAACGAGGTCGGCGGCGTTACTCGGAATACCTAAAAGTTCCGGATTATTGGGCGTAACGGATTCAGCGGCGAGTATTGCGGAATCCTCAACGGCATAAAATGACCGTCCGCGTGCGGCCGGCATGTTCACACCAAACGTCGCGCCGTTCTGCTGAACATTCAAGTTCGTCATCAAGACGGGATCGCCGTCGCGCGTCATGTCAAAAACACGAACATTGGTCGAGGTAAAGCCGTCGAGCCTCGCGATTCGATAATTCTGAGTATAAAAATTCAGCTTGTTCTGATCGGCCAAATAGTTGCGGTTAAAGCCGATGCTTAGGGCATCGAAAAACACAAAGTCACCCGTCTGTCCCATAGCACGGAACTTGATGCTGTTCGACCCTTCCCGCAAAAGTGACGTCGGTATCAGATAGTGACCCACAAAGCTATCCTGACCGGCGCCGGACGTCGAAGCGAGAATCACATCGTTGAGGATAACTTCGACAAGATGATAGCCGTCGGAGTAACCCTGAAAACGAAGCTGCATCGTAGAATCGGGTTGAGAGAAATCAACACCCGATAAATTAAACGTCATCGCGGCAGCAGTCGGGCTCGATCCGATCCCGCGCCCGAAATAGTTTTCCGCATCGCCGTTGTAGATATCCTCGACGTACTGGATCCGCTCCTTCTTAACGAAGGTTTGCAAATAACTGGGCGAGGTTACGGTGCTCGTATTGGAGCGCGATACGCGGCTCTGCATTCGCTTGCCCGGGCCCAAGTTGTTTACAAGATAGTAGCGTCGAATGTCCGTTTCCCGCTGATCCAAAGCTTTCCCATAGAACTCGATATAGTTTGCTCCGTCACCCACGATGATCGCCTGCTCCACACCTTCGACGTAAAGTCTCCAGAGATTCGGATCGCTGTTTACATCAAATCCGGCTCCGGCAAGCTGTGCGCGGGTAACTCTGTAGAAACCGTCACGTTTGACGCCGATTCGAACTACTCCAGGCTGCGAAATTACCGTGCGATGAGTTCCGGCGTCGGCCAATTGCCGATATTCCTCAATCTCAGTTGCGATATCTTTTGTAAAACTGGGGAGCGTAGATTCTAGAGTCGCAGGTCGAAGAAAGCCGCCCCGGACCCGCATCTCATCAACCGATAACCCTGTAAACGCTTTAAGACTTGGGACGTACTGCGGCGTGACGGTCGGCGTCACGATTTTCGAGCCACCTAACGAAAGAGTCTCAACATAGTACGCCCCGCCGCTGCCTTCCTCATCGTAGAAATTATATGTCTCTCCGTACTGCGGAATTTCCCGCGCGTGCAACGCGGCGCCGGGAATCATCCTGACCGGCGTCAACAGCTCAGATCCACGGCTGCTTATGCGGTAGACATTGAAACCGATATTTGCGACTTCGACGTCCATCTGCCACGTAAGCCATACGCCCTTTCCGTCCGAGTAAGCGGCGATGTTTACGAACCGTGTCGACTCCTTGACCAATCTCGGCTGCTGTTTCAAATCCGAACCCCTCGACTTCTGGCCCATCGAAGAAGACGCGCATAACGAAAACGTGAATAATATAAAAACCGATAAAACTACTCTTCTCATGACAATTACTCCTGAGATCTCAACAAAAAAGGGGTGCCCTGTGTTCTAATTGCGGTAATTTACTACTTTTTCACTGTATTGCAAAGGTTTTTTTGCCGCACCAAAAAACCCGGTGTACTCGCCCTATGACGATTTTGGGACGTTTGGGACGGTCAAATACAGTGCTGCTGCTCGGCTATCGAGCCGCACTCCGTCCTTTATCCGGCTACAAGCAAACGCAAGACGTAAGGCAAAATACCTCCGCCCTTGTAATATTCAAGCTCGATGGGCGTGTCGATCCGCAAGGCTACGACGGCTTCTTCACTCGAACCGTCGGCGCGATTGATCCGCAAAACCACGTCCTGTTTCGGACGCACAGTTCCATTCTCCAGCCCAATCAAGTCAAAGGTCTCGCCGCCGTCTATTCCTAGTGTCGCCACCGATTGGCCGTTCTTGAACTCTAGCGGCAACACACCCATGCCCACCAGATTCGAGCGATGTATTCGTTCAAATGACTGTGCTATAACGGCCTTGACGCCCATCAGCCGCGTGCCTTTTGCAGCCCAGTCCCGCGAACTCCCGGTACCGTATTCTTTTCCCGCAAAGATGATAAGGGGTCGTGCCTCTTCTTTATACTTCATCGCCGCATTGTAAATCGTCATCTCTTCGCCATCCGGCTGATGTTTGGTGACACCGCCTTCTACTGGGGCGACCATCAAATTCTTTATTCGAACGTTAGCAAACGTTCCGCGAAGCATAACGCGGTCATTTCCGCGTCGCGAGCCGTACGAGTTGAAATCTTCCGGCTTCACCCCGAGCTGCTGCAAATAAGTTCCGGCGGGCGAATTTGCCTTAATAGCTCCGGCCGGTGAAATATGGTCGGTCGTCACTGAATCGCCAAAGATCGCTAACGCTCTGGCCGAATAAAAGTCCGAAAAACTACCAGATTCCATCGAAAACTCTTCGAAATACGGCGGTTCCTGGATATATGTTGACCCAGGATCCCATTCGTACAGTTGCCCTGAACTGGATGCAATCTCGTTCCAAAGTGGATTTTTCTCCGCAAATTCGGTGTAAAGCCTCTTATATGTTTCCGGGTCGAACGCCGTCTGAAGTACTTCTTTTACTTCGTCCAGCGACGCCCAGATATCTTTCAGGAATACATCATTTCCGTCGCGATCTTGTCCGATCGGCTGTAGATACACGTCCTTAAGCACGGTCCCGGCCAACGCATAGGCCACGACAAGTGGCGGTGACATCAGAAAATTCGCCTTAATATTTTGATGAACTCTGGCTTCAAAATTTCGGTTTCCGGAGAGAACCGAAGCAGCGATAATGTCGTTCTCGACGATCTCATCTTCGATCGCTGCGTCGAGCGGGCCCGAGTTGCCGATGCAAGTCGTACAGCCGTAGCCGACCAAATTAAAGCCAACATCGTTTAGATAGCGCTGCAACCCAGCCTTCTCAAGATACTCCGTAACAACGCGCGAACCGGGAGCGAGCGAAGTCTTTACGTAAGGCGGCACCTTCATTCCGCGTTCCGACGCCTTTTTAGCGACGATCCCGGCGGCGATCATCACGGAGGGGTTCGAGGTATTCGTGCATGACGTGATCGCGGCGATCAGGACGTCGCCGTTACCGATCGACGTGCCTTCTCCCTTTTGCGAATGCGGCGCCGTCTCAACACGGTCAGGTGTCGGGCGGTTGTTAACCATCTCCATCTCGCTCGTGATACTCGTATTCCGGTCGCTGACGTCGTTGAGAACCGGCAACGGCAGCGACTTCGAAGTCTGCTCACCGCCACCTGCCACGATGCCTGCAGGATGACCGGCCATCTGAACCATGAATCGCTTCTCGAGATCCTCGGCATTCTTACCGTATCCGCCCTCGGCGACCGTTCGACTAAAGAGTTCTACGAAGCGATCATCGAGATTTGAGAGCTCGATCCGGTCTTGCGGCCGTTTCGGACCGGCAACGGAGGGCGTGATCGTTTCGAGCCCCAGCTCGATGACGGTTGAATAATCCACGTCGCCTTTTTTTGGTATTCCGAACATCCCCTGGGCCGTGTAATAGTTCCTGATGGTTTCGACCTGTTCAGCGCTTCGGCCCGTGTTTGTAAAATATTCAAGCGTTTTCTCGTCAGTACCGAAGAATCCCATCGTCGCCCCGTATTCCGGCGCCATATTGGCGATCGTCGCGCGATCCGTAGCATTCAGTGCCCTGGCACCTTCGCCGAAGTACTCGACAAACTTTCCGACGACATTCGCCTTCCTTAGCATTTCCGTAATTCGAAGCACCAGGTCGGTCGCGGTGGTTCCTTGAGGCAGATCGCCGCTCAGGTGAACTCCCACAACATCTGGTGTCAGGAAATACACGGGCTGCCCGAGCATACCTGCTTCAGCCTCGATCCCCCCGACTCCCCAGCCAACGATACCGAGGCCATTTATCATTGTCGTATGCGAGTCGGTGCCGACGAGAGAATCCGGAAAATATACACCCTCGCGCTCAAACACGCCTTTCGCGAGATATTCGAGATTGACCTGGTGCACGATTCCTATTCCCGGCGGAACAACGCTGAAACCGTTAAATGCCTGCGTTCCCCACTTCAAAAATCGATATCGCTGCTCGTTGCGGCGAAACTCCATCTCCATGTTTCGTTTGTAAGCTGCTTCGCTGCCGGAATAATCGACCTGCACAGAGTGGTCGATGACGAGGTCCACAGGCACCAGCGGCTCAATGACACCAACATCCTTTCCGAGGCGTTTCACGGCCGACCGCATCGCCGCCAGGTCGACAAGCAGGGGAACGCCAGTAAAGTCCTGAAGGATGACTCGAGCAACAACGAACGGGATCTCCTCCATACGTTCTTCGCTGGCGGCCCAGGACGCGAGGGCACGGACATTCGCTTCGCTGACTTTATTCCCTCCATCAAAATTTCTAAGTACCGATTCGAGGACGATTCGGATCGAAATTGGAAGCCGCGATACTTTGCCGATTCCCTCAGTTTCGAGTTGAGGGAGCGAATAAAACATGCCGTCTGAGCCCGAACCGGTTTTGAATGATTGACGAGTATTGAAAAGGTTGTGTGCCATAGAAAGTGAACTAGCTAAACGTGTTGGATACTGCAATTTTAACACAAGGTCGAATGCCATGCGATTCGTCATTTCCTGACCGTCATGGAGCGCGTGGGCTTCGGACCTTGGTAATAAGCTCAGCACATTCACTTTTTTGTTCGCATTTCCGTCAATTGCGCGATATAAAAGGTGAGCATGATTGTCACAACGGGAAATGAAATAAGCGGGAGTGAAGTGGGTGAGTATCTGGGAGTCGTTCGAGGAATCGTCGTCCGCGCGACCGGGATCGGTCGAGGCTTTATCGGCGGGCTGAAATCGATTGCTGGGGGAAATATCGAAGAATTCTCGGTCGTTTGCGAAGAGGCGCGAATGGAGGCGTTCAACCGGATGGTACGTCATGCGCACGAAATTCACGCCGATGCAATAATCGGGATGCGCTATGACGCCACCGAGTTTGGGCAAGGCGGCACAACTGAAGTTCTCGCGTACGGAACTGCGGTCAAGCTGAAGCGATCCTAAATTCGCGGTGCCTTGCCGTCCTTTCCCGTCCGAACGTCACTGATCCAGTTTAACCAGCGGTACTTAAGAGTTTTGGGCGCAAGAAACTCGGTCAATCCAACCGCCTTTCGCGGCATTCCGTCGCGAAGTGTCAAGGTGATCTCGCTTAGAAATCTTAAATAGTAAAAACTCGAGTCGATCACTTTGATAGGCTTTACGCGGAGCCGCACGTTGTCTTCCGAGATCAATCTGAGGCGCGTTGGGTATTTGATTCCGAACTTGTCGCGGACGTAATTTTGCTCCTCGTAGCCAGCCGATCTCTCGCGCAGCTCTCCATCCTTAATAACTAGAAGCTTCGTATTGGGTGTGTGCGCACCGAGTTCACAGTACCGATAGAAAACGACCGTCGAGTCCGCATAGTGCGCCCGGCCCCAATGCCAGTCGCGCACAGTCTTCGCAAGCCAGCGATTATCAAGGTTGTGATCGTGATACCCGGTTCCGCGAAACTGCCTTGAGTCCACTGTCCCGCCTTTCCTGTCGTAGACCGTGATCTTTCCCGTAACGTCCGAACGGGGCGCGACCATATTCCAGCTGTGAGAACCCTCGCGATAACAAAACGCATCCGCGGCGAAATCGGATTCGATGGATAGCCACTCAAAACTTGCTTCAAGGCGTCGCCCGCCGGACAGCCTCGTGTTTATTGAGACGGAGTATCCCGAGCCGTACTCCGCAGTTTCGAACTTGAAAAAAGATGCACCAATATGGCACTCGGGGGATTCGCGGCTGGCGCGAAAAGCGCTTTCAGGATATTCGTTGACGCACCGGTATAGAGGCTTGCCATCTCTAAAGTACGTGAATGAGATGGCCGGAAAACGCTCAGTTTGATCCCCGTCCCGATTGTACCGCGGCGAGTAAATGAAATTGTCGAGGAACATGATCACGACCGCTTCCCCGCCGCCGTCAGCGAGCGCATCGAAGTACCACCACTCATACGATTTTGGATCTTTTTGCGGATGCCACACGTCCGCCCGGACGCTTGAGGAAAACGCGAAATCACCGGATGAGGCCGTTGGCGCGATCAGGTCCATTGCTAATGTCGAAAGGGGATTGTCGTAATCGGTACTTCGCAATCAGAATCGCAGAAATGGTGGGTTTAGGCAAACATTTATCGGTATAATGAATCTCTAGTACATCACTGCTCTTCCCGGGTTTGATTTCTAGAGGAGAAAATATGAACTACATAACAAAACTGTTGGTTTCGGGTTTAGTAGTGTTGACCGGTTTGTTCGCAGCCGCCTGTCCCGAGCGGACGAATATCGCCGACATCGAAGCAAATCCGTCCAGGTATCAGAACAAGCAGGTCGCGATCGCGGGAACTGTTCGTGACAGCTATGGCATTAATATCCCCGGTACAAGAGTCCGAGGTGGTGCGTACAAGATCGACGATGGAACCGGATCGATCTGGATCGTGACTGAGGACGCCGTTCCGAACAAGGGCGCCCAGATCGGAGTAAAAGGCATCATCGGAAGCGGTGTCAACTGGAACGGACGGAACTACGGACTCGGCCTTTACGAGAAAGACCGCAGGTTCAAGAAACGGTAGTCGTACGTCGAATGACAAACAACGGGCAACGGGCTAAGATCCCTGTTGCCTTTTTTATTTATGGATCCGATGCTCGAATCTTTTGACCGGCGGTTTGTTGTGATCCACCAGCGCTTAATGGCGCTGTTAGAAATGCTTTCAGACACAGATCTCTTTCAAAAGCCACGCGAGCTCGAACGGTCGATGGCCATGTTTTCCTGTGGAGAATACATTCTCCGCTCAACGGCGGCCATCGAACAGACGTGCGGAGGGATAACGACAAGGCTCTGGGACGATCCGTTCGAATGGACCCTTCCGGAAGAGCTTTCGAACGTCGACAAAGTAAGAATCTACGTCGAGGACGTAGAACGGAGTCGTCTTTCGGCGTTTCGTTTCCTCACTTCCGATAACGATCTTAAGAAGCAGATCCCAGCGCCGAAAGCTCTCCGCTCGATCTTCGACTTGCTGCTCGACACGGTCGCGCGGGCCGAGCATTATCAGGGCCGGGCGTTCGCGGTCTTCCAAATGCTGTCAGACAAAACACTGCCGCGGATCTGATACTTTTTTGCATAGCGAACCTTTTCATGCAAGAATTCGTTAGAGTCCAG
Source organism: Acidobacteriota bacterium (assembly GCA_040006435.1). Classification (GTDB taxonomy): domain Bacteria; phylum Acidobacteriota; class Blastocatellia; order Pyrinomonadales; family Pyrinomonadaceae; genus OLB17. Next base: position 4,863 of record JBDTWZ010000073.1, on the reverse strand, counting down.
TCACCCGGGAGTTCTTGATCTAGCGGAGAGCAAACAATGCATTGTCCCCGTTGCGGCCAGCAGCAGATTTCCGATCAAACCAACTTTTGTTCTAGATGCGGCTTTCAGCTCGGGCTGGTAGTTGAGTTATTGGAAAATGGCGGATATCTTCCGCAACTTGCCGAGATTCAACAAGGAAAAGGCACCAGTTTCACGCGTAAGAACGGGGTAATCTTTAGCGTTCTCTGGCTTATTTTTTGGATGATGCTGCTGCCGGCGTTTTTTGGCGCACTCGGCGCGAATCGTATTCCGGGGGCTCTCGCTGCGTTTGGTTTTTTCTCCTCCCTTATACTTCTCGTTGCTTCGCTCGCGTTACTCAAACGAGCACCTAAGGCCTACGAACTCGGTACCCAGCCGATAAAGCCGTCATCGGCCACATCGCTTTACGGCGGGATGCCAGTAGGTGCGTTGCCGACACCAAACACTCGGCCCGCGTCAGCCTACATGCCGCCGGAGGGTGCGTGGAAGGCTGCAGATACGGGAGATCTTGTTCGCCCGGGAAGCGTCATAGAGAGCACGACAAAGCTGTTAAAGAAGGACGAATAAGTTCCTATGCATTGTCCGACGTGTGGCCAGCAACAAATATCTCAAGAGACACGGTTCTGTTCGCGATGCGGTTTTCTTTTGACGGGGATCGCCGAACTTATCGCGAGCGGCGGATTAATACCGGAGAAACGAAGTGGCATAGCCGGCGACAGCGGTTCACTAAGGCGGCGCGGGATAATGCAGGGCTTCTTTATTTTTCTGCTCTCGTTTCTGATAGTCCCGATCATGGTGATAATCTCTATCGCTCTGGACATCGAACCGTTCGCAGTAGTGATAAGCGCGCTTCTATTTTGTGTTGGCGGGCTTCTCAGGATTGCTTACGCCATTATGTTTCAATCAGGCACGCCCAAAAGTTCAAGCAAGGACAATCTTTTCGCTGAGATCAGGAACCCCGCGGCTCTGCCTCCGTCTCAATCGACTCCCGTATCAGCATATACTTCACCCGCCGGCCAGTGGCGCGATACGAACGATCTGCAACGGCAGCCCGCGAGCGTTACGGACAGCACGACCAAGCTACTTCAAAAAAACGACCCTCAATAGCCGATCGCTTCGCCGTCACTGCGTGTGTCGATCACGCCCAGCCGCATACCATCTCCATCGATCATAATTCCCGTCGCAGAGGCAATAGTGACAGGCCTTGATGCAAAATTATGTCCATACCCTTTCAGAATATTTGTTGTGTCTGGAGAGAACCCGTAAGGCTCATATAAAAGCTCGTCGGGAAGCCATTGATGATGGACTCGAGGCGCATCGATCGCCTGTTGAAGATTCATTCCATGGTCAATAACGTTTATCACCGACTGAAGTACCGCACTGATTATCCTGGGACCGCCGCGTGCACCGAGTGCGAACCACGGCGTACCGTCTTTCTTCATCACGATTGTCGGAGTCATCGATGAGAGAGGCCGCTTCAGGGGCTCGATCTTGTTCCGTTTGCCCTGCACCAAACCGAAAAGATTTGGAACGCCGGGCCGAGCGGCAAAATCATCCATAATATCGTTCATCAAGATGCCGGTCCCCTTTATCGTTACTTTAGATCCGTAAAGGTCATTGATCGTATAGGTATTTGAAACGACCGCTCCCGCGGCGTCGACGATAGTGAAATGAGTGGTATCCATTCCCTCCCCGATAGTGATCGCACCATGACCGATTTCTTTGCTGGAACTTGCCTTCAGCGGATCGATGGTAGCGCCTCGCTGCTTCGCGTACTCCTTGTCGATAAGCCTCGAGACAGGGACGTCAACAAAGTCCGCATCCGCCATGAACTCCGCGCGATCGGCGAATGCCCGTCGCATTGCTTCAGCCATCAGGTGATATCTTGCCGCCGAATTGTATCCAAGCGATCCGAGATCGTAACCCTCGAGCATATTGAGAACTTCGAGCATTACGATTCCACCAGAGCTCGGCGGCGGCATTGAGAGAATCTCGTGACCCCGGTAATGTCCCCGGATCGGAGCTCGCTCGACAGCCTTGTAATTCTTTAGGTCATCTAGTGTGATCAATCCTCGGCCGGCGCTCATATCAGCCGCGATAAGCTTGGCGGTCTCCCCGATATAGAAATCACTCGCGCCGCGTGTCGCTATTCGTCCGAGTGTCCGGGCCAGTTCGGTCTGGACGAACACATCGCCTTCGTGAAAATACTTCCCTTCTCGAAGAAAGATCCGATTGCTGTCGGCGTACTTCGCGAGACCCGTTCTGTCCGCGATCAATTTTCTCGCGAGGCTGTAAGTTAATTGATGGCCGTCTTGAGCAAGAGCGCGGGCGGGCTCGACGAGATCCCGCCATCGCACTTTCCCCGAGCCGTATTTCTTAAACGCCAGCTCGAAACCGGCTACGGTCCCGGGAACGGCGGACGCCCGATAACCGACGGTCGACGAGCCTTCGTCTTTGATCACGTCACCGTCCCCGTTAACGAACATGTCGCGAGTCGCGGCCTTGGGTGCGGTCTCGCGATAGTCGATAGCCGTAGCGGTTCCATCGGGCTTGCGGATTAGCATGAATCCGCCGCCGCCGATATTACCCGCCTCGGGATAAACGACGGCAAGCGCAAATCCCACCGCGACCGCAGCATCGATCGCGTTTCCTCCTTTTCTTAGAATGTCGACCCCGATCCTCGAAGCGAGCTGGTGCTGTGATGCAACCATCCCATGGCGGCCGCGTGCAGATTCGCGCGACATCGCAGGCGGATAGTTGGTCGAGGGCAGCGACCGAACATCACCGAAGAAGGAAAGGAGAAAGGCAAAAGCAAGAAGGCCCGCGAACGGTTTCCGAAGCATACGTTGTCTCATAGCCGAACTCTAGCAAATGTTACTTTGGCGGACAAAACCGCCGCATTATCGCCGCAAAGGCTCTTCGTCACGGAGGCACTCAACCGTGGCCAGTTATGCTATAGTTTTTTTTTCAATTAACTATCAGTTTAGACATGGCAGACGGCGACAGTAGATCCTATGTTCTTGACGCGTTTTTCACCGAAAAACCTGGTGCGAAAAGTGGGTCGTGTTCCCTCGCGTCTGCGTCGAAGTCTCTCTGAATATCGCTTCGTTACATACCTCGCAATTCTGGGCCCTGGAATCATTGCGGCAAACGCCGGAAATGATGCAAGCGGCATAGCCACTTATTCAACAGTCGGCGCGGGATTCGGATATACGATGTTGTGGGCTTTCATCCCAATGGTCATAAGTTTGATCATTGTCCAGGAGATGTGCGTTCGCATGGGCGTAGTCACCGGCCAGGGATTAGCCGATCTGATACGCGAGCAGTTTGGCGTCCGTTGGACGGCATTTATTATGCTGGCATTGCTTGTCGCCAACACCGGGGTCATCATTTCTGAGTTCGTCGGTATCGCCCAGGCGTCCGAACTGTTGGGCGTTCCCCGATTCTTCTCGATCCCACTTACCGCCGCAGTTATCTGGTGGCTCGTCGTCCGCGGCACTCAGAAGCGCGTCGAGCGCGTATTCCTGCTCATGTCGCTGGTTTTCTTTTGCTATGTGATCTCAGCCTTTCTTTCGAAACCAAACTGGACCGACGTGGCTACGGGTTTCATTGAGCCCTCGTTCAGCACTGATTCGGTTTACCTCTTTACGATAATGGCTCTCATCGGAACCACTATCACACCTTTCATGCAAGTATTCGTCCAGTCGTCGGTCGTTGAGAAACAGATGGACAAAGATGATCTCATGATCGTGCGTGCCGACGTGATCGTCGGAACGGTCTTCGCGTGCATGATCGCCGCCTTTATCGTTATCTCGACCGCTGCGACGCTGCACACGGCCGGCGTCACGACGATCGACTCCGCGGCGACGGCGGCTGAATCCCTCGTACCAGTCGCGGGTTCGTATGCGAAATATTTGTTCGCGGTCGGCCTATTCGGGGCAGCCATGCTCGCCATGGGCGTGCTTCCGCTCGCCACGGCTTACTCTTTGAGCGAAGCACTTGGATTCGAAAAGGGATTGTCGAGATCGTTTCGTGAGGCTCCGATCTTTCTCGGTATTTTTACGGCACTTATTTTGATCGGTGCGATCGTCGCGCTAATTCCTGGAATACCGCAGATAAGGCTATTGCTGTTTACGCAGACAATGAACGGCGTCCTGCTTCCCGTAATTCTCGTCGCCATACTTTCCCTTGCAAACAATCGCGAGATAATGGGCGAATATCGCAACACGCTCTGGCTGAACCTCGCGGCGGGCGCGACGACGATCGTAATATCGATTTTGTCCCTTTTGTTGATTGGAAAAACGATTGCTGATATGTTTTAGCCCGAAGCCCCTTCTATGCCTGCTTCCGAACTTAGAAAAAAAGCTGCCGTCTTTCTTGTTTTTTCGGGAATCGTTCTTCTGATCCTCGTTGTGGGATTGCCGTTCGCCGAGGCTCAGGCCCACAGTTACTTCCTGAATCAGTTCGGTATTAGCGTCACCTCCGAAGGAAGCTATACAGTTCCAGAATCTGGCGACCAGCGCCCCGGAATGATGATCGCGACATCCATATCGCTGGTCATTAATCTTTTCCGCATCCTGCGCATCCTTCTCTGGCTTGCCCTCGTCATCTCGGTGGTCAGATTAGTCGGCAATATGATCTTGTCGACCATTCGTGGGTCGCAGTCTGAAGTCTCGTCCCTTGTAAAGACCGTTCTCTCGATCATCATCTACATCGTTTCTTTCTTCATCATCTTTCAGACACAGTATCCTGACGTGCCGCTCGCCCCGCTGTTCACCGGTTCGACGATCCTCGGTATCGTTGTCGGTCTTGCGTTGCAGGACACGCTCGGCAATCTGTTTGCCG
>JBDTWZ010000072.1:0-15062 GCA_040006435.1 Acidobacteriota bacterium | reverse complement strand
ACACGAAACAAGAAGAGCTAAACGAAATCGAGCATCGTCTTGATCGCCAAGACAAAAACTGTGGCCAAGAAAATTCGCCGGAGCCAAATCTCATCCATCCGGGACGCATAGTGAGCCCCGAGATATGCCCCAACGAACATCGAAACCCCAAGGAAGAGTCCGAGTCGATAATCTACTAAACCTTGCCACATAAAGACTAGAGTCGCAATTCCCGATGAAAAAACGTTTATGAATTTCGTCGCCGCGACCGATTCGCTAAAGTTCATCGCTGCGAAGGTCACGAGCACCGCTGTTAGCACGGTGACGTATCCACCGCTATAAAGTCCGCCGTAAATGGCTAGCAAGAATGCCAACAGATAAGTGACGACCGAAATCGGACGCCGGACCGATGACGGTCGATCGATGGTGTCCGCGGGCCTCGGTCGAGTCAGGGAAAAGATGATCATCGCGATCATCGATATCGTCACGATGAGCTTGATCGATTGGTTCGTGATCAGCCCGACCAGCATCGCACCGACTGCCGAACCCGCCATCGTCAGTACGATCAACGGCGTAAGTTTTCTAAACTCGATCCTGCCCTGACGGACGAACGGAATCGTTCCGCCGATTGCCATGAACGTAAGGCCGAACATGTTAGTGGCAACCGCTACCTTTTCATCTATCCCGAGCTGAAACATCACCGGAACGGTGATGAGCGAGTTGCTGCCGGTAACCACGCCGACGACGCTTGTCGCGAAGAAAAGCAAGGTCAGCAAGATGAGGTGTGATAGAGCCATGACTACAGACCGTTCCTTGCGACTCGCTTGAGCCCCAGCTTGTCCTCAATTTCCCGGAGACGTTCGACGAGCGAAACCGTTTCTTTCTTACCGATCGGTTCGCCGTGGATCACGTCCTCGCATTTGTACATCAGCTCTTCCACTTCGCGGGCATCGCCGCGGATCCGATCTGCGATCCGCTCGGCGATCTCTTTTCTCGTCGTCGTTGTATTGTCGAGCCCGACCAGTGCGGCGACTCGTCGACGAAAATCGGTATATATGTTCTCGACCGCGAGATCGTAAGCACGCGTGCGCTGCTGAAGCTCTGCCATAGCCGAAACGTACTCGAGTTTCGTTAGACGGTTAGGTTCGGGTTCGGGAATGGGCCGCGCGAACCGACGGCTTTGCGAGAAGAAGATTAGAGCGACGACCAATCCGAATTGGAGAAAGATCGCAATCACAGGTGTGCCTTCGAAGTAATGAAAGAAACGATTGTTGTTCACGCCATAGCCATGGTGATATTCGTCGAAAGCGATCGGTCCTGTCCGAGCGGTCACGAGATTTATCGCGAGCTGCGCGTTGTCCACCAGATTGATGCCGTTGTTCGAGACGATGAACGGGTCGGACAAAACGATCACTCGTCCCTCGGAGAACGGGGCTTCGATCAGCAGATTCTGCCCCGACGCTCCGATGTGGACTATCGGAGCTTCAAACTCCGCCACCTCTTCATCAGGCTCTGTGACCTCGTCGTCCATCGAGGCTTCGTCGGTTTCCGAAACTAGAGTTTCAGATTCGTCGTCGATCTTCTTAGGTGGCGGTGGAGGCGGCGGCTCATCACTTGAATAAAAATCGTAAGGAGTGGGCTCAGGTGTGTCGTTCGGGCTGCCAGGACTCAGGCCACTAGTAGGAGATGTGACATCACCATAACGCTCGACCTTGATCGAAGATGCGAATCGCGAAGCCTGAACGGCATTGACATCCTGCGAGAACTGAGATGGCTGTACCGGTTTCTGCGCCGGTTTGTCGGCCGTCATCTGTTTCTGGTCGGACGCGTCGACGACGAAAAGGTCGGGGCTGACCTGCGGCGATACCGACATCTTCCATTGAGACGTTGTTACGAGGAGTTCAGAAGACGGTTCGCGATCGAAAATAATAAGAACCCCTCCTGCCGAAACCCACTGCATGAGACTGGTGGTTTCCTCGTCGCTAAACTCACGGCGGAGCGGCCCGATCATCACAAAAACGGCCGGGCGATTTTTTTTGTCTGAGTGCAAAGTCTCGAGCGACGTCTGCCAGCGCGTAACGTTTCGGCCGGTTTCGGAAAGCAATGCGTAAAACGCCATCGTCCCCGTGCTGCCGGAATTATACGTTGAACGGTTCGGCGAAAATTCCGTATCGGCGACTTTCTCTTTTTGGACGTACGTCGCGGCGTTGAGCCCGGCAAGCAGCAGCACCAAAAAGATGAGGACAACAAAGATGAGAAGTTTCTGCTTCATTTCTTGGCTGCTCGACCTACACGCTCCGGATCGCCTCGTAATACTCTTCGCGGAATCGGGCCCAATCCTCATCCGCGGATTCCTGAAATCCGTACCAGTGCCGTTCGAATGTGTCGGTGACGGACTTCATCCGTGGGTGGAGATCGCGACGCGGCCGGACATCGCGAAGATAATCACGATTCGTCTTGTTGCGGGCGAGCCCGATCACTTTGCGATCGCTTAGATCGCATAGCAGCGCGACATAACCTTTTCGGATCGCTTCGCGCAGGTTTCCTTCGCGTGCCAATCGCTCAGCCTCGGCGAACAGATCTGTGGCCGTTGCTTCCTCCCCGAGTTGCTCGCCCAGTATTATCCGCTCTTTTCTCTTCTTCGGTTTTCGTTTGCGCTTTAGTTTCGGAAAGAGCATAGGTGCGATCTTATAGACGAGAACTCCAAGCAGTGCGAGTAGACCACCGTAGATCAGGACCTGCAGCAGGACCGTTATCGCGCTCAGTCCGGAGAACGCTGGAGCCGGCTCGCTTGAACTTGAAAAGATGCTCTCAAGCCATTCCAGGAATCGGCGCAGCCACTCCTGAACCACGCTTTCCTGTTTTTCCTGCGGTTTCTGATATTCTTCGCGTCTCAGGATTTCGGCGAGTTTCTGCTTATCCGCATCTTTTGTTCGCTCAACCGCGGCTGCTAGCCTTAGCTCCTCGAGCTTGAACGAAATAGCCGACAGATATTCGCGAGTCTCGATAACAGCCAAGAGCCGCTTTTTCGAGTCAGCCTCACCTTCCAGTTCGCGGGCCTTATCGAGCAGCCAGCCGCTTGTTGTCTCAACGGTCCCGCCATTCCACTCGATGAGTTCCGCAGTCGGAAAATCCCGACGTATCCGGGCCGCGAACTCGCGGATATCCAATTCATTGCTGTCGTCATTCCGTAGCTTGGCCTCGAGTTCGATCGTCAGCTTTCGGGCGAAATCTATTTTGCTTTTATATTCTTCGACGGTAGCCGCCAGCGAGCCGCTACAGAAGCACAGCGCCAGTGTTGCGAGCGTCACCCCGCGGATCAGGCTTGCGATCATGGAACGTATACTGTGGTTCATTTGAGGTTCAAGGTCGTCAACGACGATCTGCTCGACGGTGGAGGAGCCTCCGGTGGCTCTTGCGTCGCGAGTGCCGGCTGAAGCGGGTTGATGTAAGTTTGCGGAACCGTGGGGATCTCGCCCAATCGCCGCGCCGCCATCAGCTCGATGTCGTAGCCCTCGTGCCGCACTCGCTCATCGACATATAGCAGACACAATCCAACCATCCAGACAGGTGTTAGCAGTATAAGGCTAGCCTGCCATATAAGCTGCGAAGCGATCTCGTACCATGCGGGAACAAGATCCGACTCAAATGCAAAAACCTGGACTCCCTGTGTCCATGCGTACCAGATCAGAGGAATGTAAAAAAGCGCGAGTGCCGAATAAGTTGCCGCGAGCGAGAAAGAAAAAAGTGCGGCGAGGCGCTTGACGTTGCCGCTCGCGAGGCTCGCGCTCCGGGAGATCGAAGAAAATACTCCCTGCCCTTCGACAAGCATCACCTGCGGAACGTACGCGAACCTCGAAGCGACCAAAGAGAATAGCCACAGAGTTCCGAGAGTCGTGGCGACGCCGAGCACGATGCCTACTAATACGGCTAGCGGAGGCACTATCGAAAGAGCGCTTGCGACCAGAAAGATCAGCAGAGCCCCGACGATGAGACCGATATAAAGGATGACAATGCCGACCGTTCCTACCAGTACAGCGATGATCGAGGACGCCAGAAGGAGTCCGGCAAGTCGGTTCCATGTGTTCGCGTATGTTTCTCGAAACGTGAGCGCCTCATTGAAAAGAAGGTGCCGAACGAAGTTGCGCGATGCCCCTCCCATCACGGAAAGCGTCGCAACAGTTTCCGTGAACCAGATCACGATCGCCCCGAGCCAAACGAACAAATGATAAAGAGTGAGTTCGAGAGCGTTGTTCCCGGCGCCTGTTGAGAACAGCGACCGCGTGAGAAACGTCCAGGCGACCGAGATAACCGTTCCGGTGATGACGGGCGGGGCCGCAATGAATACGAATGTCCAAAAATTTCGACGATAGAACCGTACCGCACGATCGATAAGATCGCCGGGGCCGAGCGGAACGAGCGAAAGTTTATTATCGAAGGAGTTCGTATCCATCCGAATCGGAAATGAGTGATTAAGTATAGCGTTCCGGCCGGAGCCTATGAAATCAAAAAGAAAAAGCCCGCCGGTTTTTTCTACCGGCGGGCGAGAAGTACAGCAGGATTGCTGAACTAGAATTCGAAACGTGCAGCGAACTGCAAAATTCGCGGATCGGCCGCCTGAGTGATCTGTCCAAAAACGGTGCTGTTAACATTCGCTAACTGGGTGTTATTGAAGAAATTAACCGAATTGAACACGTTGAATGCCTCTGCCCTCAACTGAACGCGCATCGACTCAGTAAAGCGTACGTTCTTTAGCAGAGCCATGTTGACGTTGATACTTCGCGGGCCATTGATCAACGTACGAGCAACGTTTCCGGTCTGTCCCGGACCAACGTTGAAGAAGGCCTGTCCGGCAAACGATGAATTCGGGCTCAGGACCGGATAGATGTACCCCTGAGATCCGCGACCATCGCTACCAATCACTGACGGATTGATAAAGTAAATCCGTCCGTTCGCCTCAAACACACCGGCAAGCGCCCGGATTTGATCGTTGGTCAAGCCACTAATCGCTGTTTGCCTAGTCGAGCGCAAACCCCGGTTAAGTGTGCCACGCGTATCGACGAACGAGATCGGAGCACCCGAGGACCACTGCCAAAGTCCGGAGAGCTCCCAGCCGCCGAAGATTTTGTCCGCAATCCCGCCTTTATCCAACAACCATTTACCCTTTCCAAACGGAAGTGAGTAAATGCCGTTAAAATTAAACACTTGGGTTTGGTCAAAATCAGCCCTTTGCTTATCCAGCTCACGATTGCCGTTCTGTAGAAAGGGCTCGAACAGACCTTGCGACGTACCAACGGTGTTGGTCAGATTTTTCGCAAACGTGTAATTCGCCTGAAAATACAGACCTTGCGTAAAACGCCTCCTCGCTTCGAGCTGAAGCGAATTATAGTTGTATGAACCCGCATTGGTGAACAGCTCGATCTGTCCAATATTCGGGTTCTGATAGAGCTTCAAGAATGGAACGAATCCCGGATTCGCAAGCGTCGGGTGATTATTCAGGTTGTTCGTAACGAACAAATGCGCCAGGTCAGCAACCGTGCCGTTCTGTAGATTTGCCCTAAACGTCGCCAACGTAACTCCGGAGCCAACGGCCAATCGTCCCGAGGACCCGACTCCACCGCTCTGAAATATCGTTAGCGGTACGCAGCCGGCCGTAATGCCCGCACAAAAAGGCGTTCCCAAACTAACGTTTCCGCCATTCGCGGCAGCGGACAGAGCGAGGTTGGACTGCGCCTTTATGAAATCAGCGAGGAATCCATTGCCTACAACGTCGATCTGATTCAGATCTACGCCTCTCGCAAGATTCTTTGACCGCGTCCCAACATAGCGGACTTCAAACGCGGTGTTTCCCCAAAATTCGCGCTGCCAGCCGACACTGTATTGCTCGGTCTTTGGCACCTGAAGGTTCGGATCAACAACGTTTGCCACACCAAAAAATCCCTGTGTTGCTGTGTTGTTCTGCAGGAATGAGCGGGGTGGAGGTGTAAACGCCGGCGGACTGATCGGCGTGTTGGTTCCACTGATCCGATCATTCAAGGCTGTCGTACCGTTGGGGCCGATCGCCGATGAAGAAGCTCGGCCAAGACCAACGTTGCCGCTCAGCGTACTGTTCAGCGAGGTGATGATCGAGTCATTACCATAAATCTGACTGTAACCGCCTCGGATGACGCTTCGACCGGGGCTGCCAAAAAACAGTTTCCCGATCCCGCCCTCAAACTGGGGCGAGTATGCTATGCCAACCGACGGAGCAAAATTGTTGTAATCCGTCTTGTAGTACTGAAACTGTTTGCCGGCGTTTGTTCCAATTACGTTATAGGATCCGTTTCCGGCCAGAAGCGATGCCGCTGGATCAGACGGATTGGAAATAACAGGCTCAAGAGACAGACCATTGTTCAGCTTGAGTGCCGGATATAGCTCCCAGCGAACGCCAAACGATAAGGAAAGACCACGCATGGCCGACCATCGGTCGGAGACATAGAGCGCGTGATTCGAATTTCGGAACGGAGACAGATTTCTCGCGACCTGGTAACCGGAAGTCGGGCTGGTTGTATTAAAGCCCCGTATTCTCTGATTCACAAGACCGCCAAGAATTGCCAGAAGCGAATTAGCCGTACCCAACTGGCCGGTACTAATAATGCTGCCCGGAGCACCCGAATTCGGGAAGTTACCCGTGGTAAAGGTGGTAGTAGTTGCGGTGCTGACATTGGTCGTTCCGATAATGTAGTTCGGCACAATAAGTACGTCATTGTACGAATTCACCTTATAAAGCTGGAACTGACCGCCGAATCTCAGAGCATGATCTCCAACTACCCAGTTCACATTGTCGGCCGCGGCAAAGAGTTTATTGTTTCGTCCCTGGTCAAGAAATATATTTGGCTGAGGAAGCAACCCCGCAAGACCGGTGCCCGAACTTGTCGTACCCTGAGGTCCAAGAAAGAAAGCAGGATAGTCGCTGATTCGTTTGAACGGCACCTGGCTCGTGAATATGCCCCAGCGAGCCTCGTTTACTATATTGCTGGAAACGATCCGTCGATAGTTAACGCTTCCCGTCTTATTCTTCGAAAACTGGGTAACATCCGGTGATTCCGTGAAACCTTGCGAGTCCACGTCCGGACGCAGAACATTTTCCTTGTTCCAGCTGAAAACAACGTTAACCGAATCCTTCGACGATCCGTCGACGTCGATTCGTGTTGTGTAGGTCTTTCGTGTGGTGTCGAACCTGCGATTGAGGGCAAAGCCCGTCGTATTCAACGAGTCACCGCCCGTCGTATTTCCGGCAGCCGGCATCGGAGCAAGCACGTACGACTGGATGATTGGATCGATCGTCCCCGGTATTCCCACGAATCCCTGGGCCTGGGCAAAGGCCAGAATATTCGACACCGTGCAAATGCTCGGATTTGCGGTCGTATGAGCTGCCCCGTTGGGACAAGATATACCGCCGCTATTAATTACGTTGCCTGCAGCGGCGCGCTGAAACTGAAACGTCCCAGTCCTCGCCTGCGGCGTGAGAATCGTTCTCGTGTAGCGTTGTGCGAGCGGATCTTTAATCCCCTCGTACGCGAAGAAAAAATACCCCTTGTTCTTGTGAAACATCGGCGTTCCCTCACCAAATCCTGGAACCAGGAATGGGCCACCGATCTTGCCGCCGTACTGATTACGATTGCGGAAAGGAGGTTTCTTATTCACATTAGGATCCGGATCGCGATTGCTAAAAAAATTGTTAGCGGCAAATCGCGAGTTGCGGTTATACGCAAACAAGGCTCCGTGGAAATTCTTGGTTCCGCGCGGGGTGACCAGAGTTATCTGCGCACCGCCCGATCCTTGGTCCGCTTCAAGATTAGAAGTTGAGATCGTAAATTCGCCCGTATCGTCAACCGACGGACGGCCCGGCGCGAAGTCTGTCGCGTTGGCCCGGATAAACTGGTCATTGATACTAATACCGTCTCGCGTGATATTGGTCAGAGTTGTTCGCTGTCCATTTATCGAAGTGCCCTGAAACGGGTTGCTCGCCGTTCCCGCTTGCAGTGTTGTCAGATTAAGCGGGTTTCGTGTGAGCAGCGGCAGTGAGAGAATTTGCTGCGGACTAACCACGTTTGTGATCTGAGCACTCGTCGATGTAATAACATCGGCACCGGCGGTTACGGTCACAGTCTCGGTGACCGCTCCAACCTCTAGTAACGGGGTCAAACTGTAATCGCGGCCAATGTCTATTTTCAGCTCGTTGGCTACGAAAGTCTTAAAGCCCGATGCCGTCACGGTAACCGTGTAGAGCCCGGGTTCAAGCTGGGCAAAGCTGAACGCTCCCCCGCCATCGGTAACTGCGGTGAGAACCTTACCGGTTTGATTAAACCTTGCCTCGACGGTTGCATTTGGCAGCACACCGTCGGCGGTCGACACGACCCCTATGAGACGACCCGTCGGCGTTTGCGAAAACGCAAACAACGAGCAGAAGATCGTCACACACAGTGCGATTAAAAATTTCTTCATTTGCTCCTCCTAAAACTAATCTACAACTACAAATTTTTTTCGTTTGTTCCGAGTATGGAAAGTGAACAGGAGATACTAAACAAATACTATGCCAAAGTAGAATGCAGGCTAAAATCAATTAAATAAGCTGTTTATTATTTGGACCTACTGGAAGATGTCTAATTTGATGAATTATTTTACAAAAATCTGAATATGGTGCGAAGCTATGTTTACGCACGCACATGGATATTGTACGTCTTGATCTTTGAGTTTAATGTGGTCGCATTCAGACCCAGCAAGCGTGCCGCCCTGACCGCAATTCCCAGAACGACGCTGACAAGTGCCGCGAGCGGCGGTATCAACTGCAAGGCCGCGATAGCGAGAAGAATCAGGACCATCCCGATCGTCAGACCGATGTAAAAGACGACAAATCCCACGGTGCCGAGGACCACCGTTATGATCGTCGAGGCGACCAGCAAAGCTCCGAGACGCTTCCAGGTATTTGCGTACGTTTCGCGAAATGTTATCGGCTCGAGAAATAAGAGATGACGAACAAAATTGCGCGAAGCACCGCCCATTACCGACAGCATTGCGACAGCTTGTGTAAACCAGATGACGAGCGAACCGAGCCAAACGAAAATATAATAGAAGGTAAGATCGACAGCATCGCTCGAAGCACTATGCGTAAAAAGCGACGGGGCGAGAAAAGTCCAGCCGACGGAAATAATGGTACCGACAATTATCGGCGGCGCGGCGATCATGACGAAAATCGCGAAATTGCCGCGATAAAATCTTACGGCACGATCTATGAGATCGCCCGGACCTAACGGGACGAGAGAGAGGTGAGCGTTAAGGGAAGCGTTCTCCGGCATCAAAGACAATTCAACGACAGTTTAGCGTCTTTGCAATTTTCATATAAATCGAATGAAAAAGCCCGCGACGTGCGGGCCGCTAATCGCGATTGCCGAAGAATTAATAGGCGTCGACTTTAAAATCTTTATCGTCGATTGGCTGGTTGAATACGAACCTCTGGAGCGCCATCACCCACTCGTACGAGGTGGTGCCGTTGCCGGCGAGTATCTCCAGTGACATCTTGTAGGTATGAGGCAAATTTAGCTTGTTCTCCTCGGCGAAATCGGAAAACTCCTCAACCATCTTGTATCTTGTTTCGCTCTGTCCAGCCGAGGCGTCGACACTTGCTCCTTGCCTTGCGTTGATTATTCGTTTGTACTCGGTCCGGACGTGTTGGTATGTATCCGCATCGAAAAATAAAGTAATATCCAGCTCCGACCCCTTCCTTGGCGAATAGTCCACGGCGTGAAGCCTCTTGCCGTCGATCTTTTTCGCTCCTGCGTACTTAATCTTGGCAACTGCCGGGTCGAAATTCATGAGGGCCCAGGAATTCGAAAGCACTCCGCTCAGGATTCCCAATTTGAAACTGTTCTCGTTGGTTCGAAGAAAACTCCCGAGATTCGTCCGAGTACCCGGACGGGCGAAGCCGACCGTAAAGTCGTTGCCATCGTATCCCATTTTCTCGAACGGATAGTCGCTGTTGTTAAATTTCATCGCAACCATGTAGCTTGGGCCTTTCGACGCCAATACGGATAAACCTTCGGCTATTCCGCCTCCGCGACCGTGGAATATCGCTTTCGCCGTGCCTATTGCGGTAATAGACTTCACTGAGGCCCGGGCCTCAGCAGTTCCTATCGACTTAAGATGGTTCGCAACGATAGACTCGGCGGTCGGTTTATCGTCCTTTTGAGCGGGGACGGCAACGAAGGCGAGAAGCAAGATAAGGGTAAAGATGATCGGGTATCTGACCCTGTTTTTTTTTGGCATATTCTAAATCTCCGTTGGCAAAAGTTTCGACGTGCGTTTGACACGCGATCAATTGTCGCTAAATAGAAAAAATGAACCGGCTCCTAGTGTACTTTTAACTGGTTAGAGAGAAAAGCTCTTTGCGTGGTCGCATTGGCAGAACTTAAAAAAGGTGCTTCCCGAGGAAAGCACCTTCAAGTTTCAAGAAAAAGTCAGTGATCAAAATTCGAAACGCACGGCGAACTGCATAATACGCGGGCTGAAAGTGCTCGTCGGCGCGATCTGACCAAAGGTGGTCGATTCGATGTCGAAGATCGCACTGTTGTCCGCGATAAAATAGTTCGTGTGATTAAGAACGTTGAAGGCTTCTGCTCGAAGCTGCAAACGCATTCTTTCGTTGAATGCAATATTCTTTATCAGTCCTGCATCCCAGTTGATGTACCACGGACCGTTAAAAAAGTTCCTCGGCAGGTTGCCAGTTTGACCTGGCTGGACGCTAAAGAAGACCTGACCCGGGAAGCTGGAATTGGGCGCCGTAAGAAGGTTGCCGTTAGTTGCCGATCCATCCGGACCGATTACGGAAGGATTAATGAAGTAGATCTTTCCATTAACCTTGAAAATTCCGATGAGCTTCTTGATTTCGTCCGATGTCAAATTCGAGAACGCCGTCTGACGGCCTGAACGAGCAGCACGATTCAACGTGCCGTCCGGATCCTTGATCGACAGCGGAGCTCCGGAGCTGACATTGACGATCGACGTCACCTGCCATCCACCGAAAATCGAATTCATGATTCCGCCCGAGTTCAGGAATTTCTTCCCTTTACCGAACGGCAGTTCGTAGATCGCGTTGACGTTGATCGTGTGCGTACGGTCATAGTCCGCACGGCCGTTTTCAACGCCGGGCTGATTATTATCCAGATACGGATCAAAACGCGCTTGGCCATCACTCTGGACGTCGCTCAGGATCTTCTGGAACGTGTAGTTCGCCTGGAACGACAAACCGTTCGTGAAGCGTCGGCGTATCTCGGCCTGAAGAGAGTTGTAGCGATACTTACCGCCGTTGATGAGCACGTCTGCCGGACCGGCAAAGGTATTCGGCAGGAATGGTACTGTTCCATCAAGACCGTTGATTACGTAGAGGATCGCGAGATCCGCTGCGTTACCCTGAGCGATCGGGCCAGTTACCGCCGTATTCGTCAGCAATCCACCAAAGGGTAGGGAGGCGAAAACCGGCATGCTCGTAGATTGTCCCGGAAGCCCTTGCGAGCCCGTTGCATCCGCGCAAAGAGCGAGCGGCTGATTCAGGCTTGCCTGCAGGATCCGACAATTGTTCCGAGCCGTGATGAAGTCATTCAAGAATCCTCCAGCACGGACATCCACCTGATTGTAGTCAACACCGCGGACCAAGCTATTGCTTCGGCCGCCCACGTATCTAACTTCAATCGCAGTATCCCAACCGATTTCACGAGTAATCCCGAAATTGTACTCCATATTCTGCTGTGTTTGCAGATTAGGATCAATCGCAAAAACCGTGTTGAAGAAGTTACCAGCCCTGGCATTACCCGTAGCAAAAGTGATCGGGACGGTAATCGCCGGCGGTGCCGGAAATGCCGGAAGACTGGAAAACCGTGCGTTAACGTTCGCCGCGTTATTTGCACGCAAGGTGAAATTCAAACCCGCATTGGCTCCAGCTGCGTTATCAGCCGAACGTACGTACTCGTCGTTGATATAGCCGAGTCGGAATCCGCCACGGATGACAGTTTGGCCATCCCGGCCGAAAAGTCCGCCAAGCACTCCGCCGAGCTTACGGGGCGCGTACGCAAAACTTATGTTCGGCCCAAAGTTGTTATAGTCCGGCTTGAAGAATTGGCCCGGCTTCCCCGAATTCGTGCCCAGAAAGACATACTGTCCTGTCGGGTCTGTTACGGCCGCCCGGATTTCCTCAATCGTGTTAGCACCGCGAAGGTCCGGTTCCAGATATACCTGGTCCGGATTGCGCAGCGGCGTAAAGTGGTCCCAACGCAGTCCAAGGTTGAGCGTAAGTTCTGAAGAGACTCTCCACTGATCGGCAATATACAAGCCGATGGTTTCGTACTCAAACTTCTGACGAGAAGGAGCTCCGATGACAGCACCGGTTCCGGGTCCTACAAAGTTCGCAGCTACGGTTCCCGAGCCGACGATGCCGCCGAGCAAGTAGCGAAGGTTATCCGCCAGGGTGCGGTCTGCAGCCGAAATACCACCTGGGAAGAGGGTCGCGGTGAGACGCGGTGTAAGTGTGTTCCCCGTGGTCGTGATGTTGTAGATCGGAACCGCGTTGAAATTCGTTTGCGACGTGATTCGCTGAGCATTGAAATCGGCTCCGAAACGGAAAGCATGATTTCCCCAGATATAAGACGCATTATCCTGGAAGGTATACTGACCAGTGTCGCGTCCCTGTTTCTGGAAACTGGGTTCCGGTGAGCTCAAACCAAGGGGCAAGCCGCGGATAAGGTAGTTCGTCGGAAAGCTATCCGCCTGGTTAAAGAAGGGCTTACTTCGATTGAATGCTCCGCGGACCTCGTTCGTAAAATTCGAGCCAAGTGTTGCGTTGTAGCTCAAAAGATAGAAGTCCGTCGGTCCACCCTGAGTTCCGAAGGGAACCTTGTCGAAACCGCCGCCATCGGTCTGCCGGTCATCTTTGTTGTCGTTGTATTTATAGACAAAATAAACATTATTCCGATCGTTCAGGTCAACGTCAAAGCGGCCTGTAAATCCGTTACGCGTATCGTTATCGTTCTGATTGAAGATGAACGACTGCGTTAGCGAACCCGCGGTGCCGGTGTTCTGAAGATCGCCGTTTCCAACCGTCGGTGTCAAAGCCAGGAACCTCGACTGGATCACGGGATCAACTCCGAGCACGCCGCCCTGGGAAGCCGGGATCGGTCCGGTTAAGCCAGCCCCGGTCAATACGTTGACAGTTCGCAGCACCCCGCCCGTGTCACGATAGGAGAACGTTCCATCTCGAAACGGAGCTAATAGCACACGACGCGTAAGCGGTGTGGTCTGGCGAAGCAGGAACCGTTCGTACGAAGCAAAGAAGAAAGCCTTGTCCTTATGCCATGCCGGAGTTCCCTCGCCAAAGCCGGGAATCCAAGCGGGGCCTGAGATCTTGCCGCCAAACTGATTTCTATTAAGGAACGGACGTTCGGTGTTCGAAGCATTATTTCCGAACGTGTTCGCCGCAAATTCCGAGTTTCTGTTGTATGCGAACAGCGCTCCGTGAAACTCACGGCCTCCGCGAGGCGTGACGAGCAGGACCTGGGTTGAACCGCCGCCACCGAAGTTAGCACCGGCATTCTGCGTAATAACCGCAAACTCACCCGTGTCGTCAACGGTTGGACGATCCTGAACAAAGCCACCTGTACGAATGAAGTTATCTTGAACGTTGACACCGTCGCGCGTGTAGTTGGCCGAAGAGGAACGCTGTCCATTGATCGAATTACTTGTCGCGTTCACACCAGCTTGTAAGTTTAGCAGTGCGAGGGGGTTGCGGCCATTGATCGGCAACTCCAAAACCTGACGGGGACTTACCGTTGTGCTTAGCTCAGCGTTAGTCGAGTTCACAAGGTCCACCCCTGCTTGGACGGTAACCTCAACCTCGACAGATCCGACTTCCAAAACCGGCTTCAGACTATATTCTCGGTTAGCGTCGATCTTTACATCGGTCGCCACAAAGGTCTTGAAACCGGGCTGTGAGATGCGAACCGTGTAAACGCCGAAGCTTAACTGTGCGAATTGAAAGCTTCCGTCGCTGTCCGCGACCGCTGTGAATTCACGATTGGTCTGGGTGTCCGTAACGGTCACACTTGCACCCGGCAGCAGCCCGTCCGGTCCGGATACTGTGCCGATGAGGCGGCCCGTGGTCGTCTGTGCAAACATGATCACAGAGCTGATCATTATGAACACGAATGCACTAAAAAATCTCTTCATAATACTCCTCCTAAAGTGTATTGATACTTTCGTATGCCTTAAGGCCGTATGAACGGACGAATTACCGTGAAATTTAGACAATTTCCATGCCACATACCGGTCAAACCTAACACGGTAAAGACATTGAGTTTGCCTGCGTGCGGTTGATGCCCGTGTCCGATAGTTTGAATGTATTTACAAAAATTTGCATTTTTCCCGCGTCAGTCGCGACCTGGCCAATTTCCGGGCTGTATCACTCTTAGCGTGAGATTTCTACGAATCAGTCAGTGCGACCGTCGGGCGGACTAGGCTCCTTCGGATTTCGTGTGGATGTTGTAGGTCTTGATCTTTGAGTTTAATGTGGTCGCATTCAGACCCAGCAGGCGTGCTGCGCGGGACTGATGCCCGCCTGTCTGGTCCAGAGCTCGACGAATCAAGTCGATCTCAAAACGCTTGACCTCATCGTAAAAATTGACGCCTCGCCCGATCTCGATGCTCGACGACGTACCTTCGGATTTCCTCATCATCTCGAACGCCAACGCCGGGTCTCGAACTTCGGGCCGGAGACACTCGACCGTGATCTCGTCCGTCGCCGCGATCACCACAGCGCGCTCGATAATATTCTCGAGCTCGCGAACGTTTCCGGGGTAATGGTAGTTTTCGAGCAGGGACAGAACCTCGGGCGAGAGATTTTCCGAAATGGTCCTGAGATTTTCATCGTTATACTTTTCTATAAAGTGCTTCACCAGCGGAAGAATGTCTTCGGCACGCTGACGCAGCGAGGGTAGCTCGATGGGAACGACCGACAGGCGATAGTAGAGATCTTCGCGGAACGTTCCGGTCTTTACCGC